>NZ_CAXTGZ010000349.1:0-6490 GCF_964243625.1 uncultured Caballeronia sp. | reverse complement strand
CATCGCCTGGCCTTGCTTTTCGCGCGGGTTGATGTCGAGCAGGATGGATTGCGAGAGCGGTACGAGCGACGCGCCGAAAACTCCCTGCAGCAACCGCGACGCAACAATCTGCCCGAGTGATTCAGAAAGGCCGCAGAGCGCGGATGCAACTGTGAAACCGCCTATCGAGATGATGAGCAGGCGCTTCGTGCTCAGGCGGTCGGAAAGCCAGCCGGTGAGCGGAGTTGCGATGGCGGCAGCCACGATGTACGACGTCAGCACCCACGTGATCTCGTCCTGCGACGCCGACAGCGTGCCCTGCATGTGCGGCAACGCAACGTTGGCGATGGTGCTGTCGAGCGTCTGGATCAGCGTGGCAAGCATGATCGACACAGTCAGCATGGGCCGGTTGAGCGGCGCTTCGGCAGCGCTCAACGGGATTGATTCTGAGGACATTCAGGCGCCGGATCGTTGGATCAAATAGTAAGCATGCTTATTATAAACAGGCTATCGATTGTCACAACATGTCAATAACCGGGATAAACCCGTAGACCGCGGCCGGCCTTATCTGCCTGTAAATGCGCGCATCTTTCGTATAATCGGCGCATGGAAACGCACCTCGACAAGCGCTTTGGATTTCTGATTTCGGACGTGGGGCGCTTGTGCAGCAAGCGCTTCGACGAACTTGCGAAATCGTCCCTCGATCTCACGCGGGCGCAATGCCGCGCGCTCGCATATCTGTCGCACTTCGGCGATGTAAACCAGGCCCGTCTCGCCGACCTGCTGGAAGTCGCGCCCATATCGGCGGGCCGTTTGCTCGACCGGATGGAAGAAGGCGGCTGGATAGAACGCTTTTCAAACCCTGATGACCGCCGCGAGCGGACGGTGCGCATGACGGCCAAGGCCGAAGGCGCGCTTGGCCGAGCACGGCGAGTCGGGGACGCCGTTGCGACGGAAGCGCTGGCCGGCCTCGATGCGGACGAACGCGCGCTATTGATCTCCATGCTGCGCCGCGTGCGCCTGAATCTCAGCACGATCGTGGACGAATAGCGGAGAAGGTCCGACTCTTGCTGCAAGGCGTGGCGAATCCCGCATCGCTCTCCTTGGACTCGACATGCTCTTTCTTGTCATACCGCTTACGGTTCTGATCACGCTCATTGTCGTGGTGTTTCTGGCGAATTTCGTAAGCGGTGAGAAGAAGGTCGAGCACAACATCGACCGGCTCTATTCCAGCGACGACCCGCAATTCATCCGCTCGATGAGCCTGCTGCTCGGGCCGCCGGTTACATCGGGGAACCGGTATCGCGTGCTGCTCAACGGCGACGAAATCTTTCCATCGATGCTCGACGGCATCCGCTCGGCCAAAGAAACCATCACGTTCGAAACGTTCATTTACTGGTCCGGTGAAATCGGGGAACAGTTTGCGGCGGCGTTATCGGAGAAAGCGCGTTCGGGCGTGGCCGTGCACGTGCTGCTCGACTGGGTCGGCTGCAAGAAAATGGACCACAAGTATCTGGAACAATTGCGCCAGGCCGGCGCTGAGGTCGTGCAGTATCACAAGCCGCACTGGACTGGACTCGGGCGCATGAACAACCGGACGCATCGGAAGTTGCTGATCATCGACGGGCGCGTGGGGTTCACCGGAGGCGTGGGGATCGCGGAAGAATGGACCGGCCACGCGCAGGACGAGAAGCATTGGCGCGACACGCATTTTCGCGTGGAAGGACCGGTGGTCGGGCACATGCAGGCCGTGTTCATGGACAACTGGATCAAGGTGACCGGCGACGTGCTGCACGGTCCGAAGTACTTTCCTGACGTCAAACCGTTGCCGGAGGGCGAAGCGAGCAACGGCGTCGCGCACATGTTCAGCAGCTCGCCGACGCACGGCGCCGACGACATGGAGCTGATGTACCTGATGGCGATCACGGCGGCGACGGGAAGCATCGATCTGGCGAGTGCGTACTTCGTCCCGGACGGCCTCGCGATCAACGCGCTGGTCGAAGCCGCGCGGCGCGGCGTGAAAGTGCGGATCGTGACGCCGGGAAAGCGTATCGATACCCACACGGTACGCGAAGCCTCGCGGGCGTGCTGGGGTGATCTGCTGGCGGCGGGCATCGAAATTCACGAATATCAGCCGACCATGTTCCACTGCAAATTGCTCGTGGTGGACGAGTTTTTGGTATCGGTGGGATCGACGAATTTCGACAGCCGTTCGTTCAAGCTCAACGACGAAGCCAACCTCAATATCTACGACCGCGAGTTCGCGCGGCAGCAAAGCGCGATCTTCGATGCGGATATCGAAAAGTCCCAGCTAGTCACATATCAAGACTGGCTCAATCGGCCCGCGATGGAAAAGCTGATCGAGAAGGCCGTGCCCTTGCTTGACTGGCAACTTTAATCTACCGCTTTGCCTTGATCGCCTGATCGCCTATTACGCCGGCCTGTTGCAACTCACTGATTTGCGCATCGGTCATACCCAGCACCTCGCGCAGCACTGCGCTTGTGTGCTGACCGAGCATCGGCGGCGCCCGATTGTATTCGACCGGCGTAGCCGATAAACGCAGCGGACTCGCCACCGTCGGCGCCACGCCCGCAACCGGATGCGCAATCTCGCGCGCCGACTCGCGATACATCGCCTGCTCCGAACCGAACGCCTGCTCGATGTCGTTGATCGGTCCGCACGGCACGCCGCACGCTTCGAGCGCCGCGACCCATGCATCGCGCGTGCGGGTCATGAACACCGCGCCCAATTGCGGCAATAACTCCGCGCGGTTCACGCTGCGGCCGCTGTTGGTCGCAAAGCGCGAATCGATGGCAAGCTCCGGCACGTTCATCGCCGTGCAGAGCGCGCGAAACTGGCCATCGTTCCCGCACGCAACGATCACATGGCCGTCGCTCGCCGCGAACGTCTGATATGGCACGATGTTCGGGTGTGCGTTGCCCATGCGCTTTGGCGCGATGCCGGTGGTGAGGTAGTTCATCGACTGGTTGGCGAGCATGGCGAGCTGCGCGTCGAACAGCGAGATGTCGAGATGTTGCCCAAGGCCGCTTTTCTCGCGCTCCATCAAGGCCGCGAGAATGCCCGTGGTCGCGTACATGCCGGCCATCAGGTCGGTCACGGCCACGCCGACTTTCTCCGGACCACCGCCGGCCACGCTGTCGGGTTCACCGGTGATGCTCATCAGGCCGCCCATGCCCTGGATCAGGAAGTCGTATCCCGCGCGTTGCGACAACGGCCCGCTTTGACCGAAACCCGTCACCGAGCAATACACCAGCCGCGGGTTCAGCTCGGAAAGACTCACGTAATCCAGGCCATATTTCTTCAGCCCGCCGACCTTGAAGTTTTCGACGACCACATCGCAGGATTTCGCGAACTCACGGATGAGCGCCGCGCCTTCCGGCGAACTCATATCGATGGCGACCGACTGCTTGTTGCGATTCGCGCAGAGGAAATAGGCGCTCTCGGAGGTGTTGTTGCCGTCGACATCGCGCAGGAACGGCGGGCCCCACGTGCGGGTATCGTCGCCCGTACCCGGGCGTTCGATCTTGAACACTTCCGCGCCAAGATCCGCGAGATTTTGCGTGCACCACGGCCCGGCCAGCACGCGCGATAAATCCAGCACACGGATTCCGTCGAGTGGACGCTTTCTCGCCGCCGATGACTTCTTGCTGTCCTGCACCATTTCACCTCGTCTGTTTCAGGGTTACGGGGACGTGTCGATTGTAGCGACGTCCGTGATTCGGCTTTGGAATGGAGAAAACTCTGCCGCCCTTCGCAAATCGGACCAGAATATTCGCAGCCCGCCGGAATATTGCGCGGGTGATGTTCGTTTAAACCGTATCGATAAATGGAAGAGACAATGAAAACGCGAATCCCGATGCTCGCCGCGGCGCTTGCCGCCACGTTCAGCCTGACCGTTCATGCCGCGCCGCCTGTGGCCGCGAACGGCATGTACACCGATTCCAAGGGCATGACGCTCTACACGTTCGACAAAGACACCGCCTCCGGTCCAAGCGCCTGCTCGGGCGGCTGCGCGCAGGCATGGCCAGCGGCAATGGCAGATGCATCGGACCAGCCGCAGGGCGACTGGACGGTCATGTCCACCGCCGATGGCGGCAAACAATGGGCTTACAAAGGCAAGCGCGTGTACACCTTCGCGAAAGACACCAAGGCGGGCGATGCCAAGGGCGAGAACTTCAAGGACATGTGGCACACGGTGAAGCAATAAAAGATGTGGCGCGAGTGAGACCGGACAGCAAACCTGAACACGTGATGGGCGAAGGGCGTTGAGTTTCGATACTGATCTCGTTGGGATTCTCCCGCAGTTGCGGCGTTATGCGCGCGCGCTAACGGGAGACCGCGCCTGGGCCGACGACCTCGTGCAGGACGTCACGGAGCGCGCGCTCGGCCGCTCGGCCGCGTTTCGCGTGGGCAGCAACCTGCGCGCATGGCTCTTCACGATCATGCGCAATCTTTACATCGATCAATTGCGGGGCCGGCGCGACATTGCCGTCGACGATGAAACCGCGCCCTGGCGCCAGATGGCCGCGCCCGTTGGCGAAGTGGACGGCCTCGTGCTGCGCGACGTGCAGCGCGCGTTATATTGCCTGCCTGTCGAGCAGCGCGAAGTCATGCTGCTCGTATGCGTGGAGGACATGAGTTATCAGGAGGCATCGGCGGTGCTGAACGTGCCGGCTGGAACGGTGATGTCGCGCCTTTCCCGCGCACGCGAACACATGCGCGTGATGCTGGGAGAGGAACCGGGCCGCAAATCGGCGTCGTTGAAAATCGTGAGTGGCACATGATGAAACCCGAAAATCCGGACCGGCCGGAATCGAGCGCTTCAGCCGATGAGCTGCGAGCGCTGTCGGCGTTTATCGACGATGAATCCACGGACGCCAAGCGCGCCGAAATCGCCGCGCGCATTGCCCGCGATCCGGAGAGCGCGGCGACGGTGGCGGCGTATCGGGCGCAGGACAACGCATTGCGCGCGCTGTTTGCCGGGACGGCGGACCAGGAACCGCAAGTGGTCGTCGTGCGACCGCGGCGGCGTTATCTCATGGCGGCGAGCTGGCTGGCCGTGGGTATCGCGTGCGGGTTCCTGATGCACATGATGTTGCCGATGATCGGTCGCGACAAACCTGCGCCGATGTTCGCGCAGCGCGCGGACATCGCTTACGCCGTGTACGCGCCTGAACAGCGGCACGCGGTGGAAGTCGCCGCGTCACAGGAAGATCATCTGGTGACGTGGCTTTCGAAGCGGCTCAACCGGTCGTTGACGATTCCGTCGCTGCACGAATACGGGTTCGAACTGGTCGGCGGCCGTCTGTTGCCGGGCGAGGACGGACCTGCCGCGCAGTTCATGTATCAGAACGCGAGCGGCGAGCGTCTCACGCTTTATATGACGAGCAGTACGGGCAAGCGTCGGGAGGAATATGCAATCCGCATGTTGCGCGACGGCACGCGACGCACGTTCTACTGGACCACGGAACAAGCGGGTTATGCGTTGTCGGGACAAATCGGCGAGGCAAAGCTGCGCGCGATCACCTTCGATACCTGTGCCGCGTTAGGCGGCGATCCTAAAAAATGGCAATGAACCTTCGAAAGATTGACATGCTTGCCCTGTGCGCGGGGCTCGGCCTGAGCGCCGCGGCCCTCGCTGATAACCGCTTCACCCTCACCTCACCCACCCTCTCCGATAACGCCACACTCGATTCCCGCCACGCCGCGAGCGCGCAGGACTGTGGCGGCAAGAACGTCTCGTTGCCGCTCGCATGGCGCAACGTGCCGTCGGGTACGAAGAGCTTCGCGGTGACAATCTACGATCCCGATGGCGCCAAAGGCCTCGGCATCGTGCATTGGGTCATGTATGGAATTCCGGCGTCCGTGACAACGCTCGAAGAAGGCGGACCGCCGCCGGCGGGGAGTATCGGCGGGATCAACCGGACGGGGAAAGACGGCTATTACGGTCCATGTCCCCCACACGGCGATGCACCCCATCACTACGTAGTGCAGGCTTACGCGCTGGATCTCGCCGGAGAAACGATGCCGCCCGCGCTCAATCGCGACACGCTGATTGCCGCGATGAAGGATCACGTGCTGGCAACGTCGAGTATGGTGATTCGCTACGCGCGTTAAACAGCGTCGCGGCTGTCAGGTTTCATCGGCTGCGGCGAGACCCGCTCTCGTTTGCACGCCCCAGGCGCGCGAACGTCCCAGGAAATCGACCCAGCCCAGCGCCGCGCCCGTGTGGCGCAACAACTGGAACGTGAACGGCTCGACCACCGCCGATACAACCGCCATCCACAAGCTCGATCCGGCTGTGTCGCCGGTCCATCGGCGGTACAGGTGCACGGTCCACAAGTGAAACGCGAAATCGAGCAGGATTTTCGCGCCGATCACGCTGAAAATCGGCAGCACCACGGCGCCGCGCCGCTCCACGATAAACCCGATCAGCAACGCAAACGCCGTCAGGCCGTAGATGGGCTGCAGGGCATCGAACGCCTTGAC
>NZ_CAXTGZ010000348.1:0-6498 GCF_964243625.1 uncultured Caballeronia sp. | reverse complement strand
CTCACCGGCGACCCCGGCGCGGGTCGCGGCCGCGTGCACGAAGCAGAGATCGCGGCGTTCCTGAAGTCAGGGCATGGCGGCGATCTGGTTACGTTCGGCAGCATGGTGCAGGTCGTTGAAGACAGCATGCAGTACATGAACGACGATGACCTGAATGCCATCGCGCATTATCTGAAGAGCCTGCCGGCAGAACAACCTTCGGGGGCCTACAGGCCCCGATCGCTCGGTGCGAAGCAAACAACGGCTGCGGCGCACACGGGTAACATCGAACGGCCGGGCGCCGGGATCTACCTCTCGTATTGCGCTAAATGCCACGGCGGCGAGGCGCAGGGCATGCCGCAAAAGTATCCGAAGCTCGCGGGCAACCCGGCCGTGCTGGGCCCCGATACCACGTCGCTGATCCGGCTGATGATCGAAGGCGGCAATTCGCCCGACACGCAGCACGGGCCGCCGCGAAAAAACATGCCCGCATATGCGGGCATGTTGACGAACACCGAGATCGCGCAAGTGCTTACGTTCATCCGCACGACATGGGGTAACAACGCGTCGCCGGTCACCACACGCGATGTCATTCTGCTGCGCGACGACATCCACAAATAGCGGTTGCGTCATGGGCCGGTGTGCGTGCCGCCACCGTGCGCGCCGCGCCATAAAAGCACCTGCTCGGCAGCGGCGGTCAATGCATCGAGCGAGACGGGTTTCGTCAGCAGCAAATCGAACCCCTTCGCCCGGGTGCGATTTTCCTCCGCACTGCTGGTGTATCCCGTCAGCGCAATCGCGGGCAAGCTCGCGAGCCGCGCGTTCGACCGCACTTGATCGATGAGTTCGTAACCGTCAATGCCGGGCATGCTGATGTCGCACAGCATCAGGTCGACGGACTCATGATCGAGGTACGTGAGCGCTTCGCTACCGCTGTGCGCAGTCGCCACCACCGCACCTTCGAGCTGCAGCAGCGCCGCGAACGCGCTGGCGGTTTCCGAGTCGTCGTCGACCACCAGTATGCGTACACCGCCAAGCGAACCGTTGCGCTCCTGCGCCATGTCGCCGCTTCCCGGCCGGCCATCGACGACTGGCAGCCAGACACGCATCAAAGTACCGCGTCCGGCGCCTTCGGACTGCGCGAGTACGCGGCCCGCGTGCATTTCCACGAGCTGCTTGACGAGCGCGAGCCCGATACCCATGCCGCCGCCCGTCTTGCGCCGCGCTTCGATTCCCTGCGAGAACATCTCGAAGATATGCGGCAACAGCGGCGCGTCGACCCCGAGGCCAGTATCGGCGACATCGATGCGCAGTTCGTCACCTTCCTGTGTCAGCCGCACCGAAACCGTCCCGCCGCGCGGCGTAAACTTCAGCGCGTTGGAGAGCAGGTTCCACACGATCTGATCAAAGCGTACGGGGTCGACCTCGGTCCAGAGCGGCGCGCCAAGTCCATCGAATGACAGCGTTATGCCGCGCAACGCCGCTTCGGACTCAATGGCGTCCGCGATGGTCGCGAGCATCTGCGCCACGTCGCTCATCGCGAGATTGAGCGCGAGCTTGCCGGTGCGCACGCGCGACAAGTCCAGCAAGTCGTCGATGATCTTCGCCTGTCCCAACACCGCCCGCTGAATAGCGTCCGCCGCGAGCTGGATGGCCGCCACGCCACGCGCTTCCGGAATGCGCGGCAACATTTCCGCTTTCACATGAATCAGGTTGAGCGGATGCTTCAACTCGTGCGACAGCACAGCCAGGAAATCGTCCTTCAGCCGGTTCGCGGCCTCGGCCTGCGCCCGCACCGCGCGCTCTTCCGCAAGCTGCGTCTGGCGCACATCTTCTTGCGTCTTGCGATCGGTCAGGTCGCGCACGATCTTCGCGTACCCGGTGAATTTCGGGTCGTTCAACGGCGTCACCACACCGCTGCAATAGACCTTGCGCCCGCCCTTCGCGAGATGCCAGCGTTCGTCGTCGGCGCGGCCGTCGTGCTGGGCGATGTCACGCTCACGGCCAGCCACACCGTCCTCATTGTCTCGGGAGGTGTAGATCACATCGATGTTCTGCCCCACCGCCTCATGCTCCGAATAACCGAACACGCGCTCGGCCCCGGCGTTCCAGCTCACGATACGGCCATCGGGGTCCTGCACGATGATCGCAAAGTCGTTGGTCGTCTGGGCTGCCAGCCGCAGGCGTTCTTCGCCGGCGCGCACACTCGCTTCAGCGCGGCGCCGCGCAGTGGTTTCAACGAGGCTCACCACCGCGCCGTCGATACGATCGTCCGCCGTCCGGTAAGGAAGCAAACGCGCGAGGAACCAGCGGCCGTCGTTGGTCGCCACTTCGCGTTCGATCAGACGCAGCGACTGGAATGTCGCGCTGACGTCATCGGCGAGTTCGGGATACTTCAGCTTGTGCGTGATGTCGAAGAGCGAGCGTCCCACATCGGCGCCGATCAGGTTGAACACGGTGGTCGCGCTAGGCGTGTAGCGCTTGATGCACATCGCGCGATCCACGAAGACCGTTGCAATGTCCGTGGACGTGATCAGGTTCTGCAGGTCGTCGTTGGCCTTGCCGATTTCCTCGATCTTGGCCTGCAGTTCTGCATTGACCGTGATGAGTTCCTCGTTGACAGACTGCAGTTCTTCCTTGCTGGTCTCGAGTTCTTCCGTGGCCGATCTCAGCTCTTCGTTGATGGCCTGCAGCTCTTCATTCGACGCCTTCAATTCTTCCGTCGATGTTTCGTACTGTTCGATAGTCGTCTGCAACTGCTCCTTGCTCAGGTGCAGTTCCTGTTCGAGCTGCTGCATCACCGTGTCGTGACCCGCGTGGTGCTCCGCTGCCACCGCGTTTTCGGTCATCGCTTCCTGCACCTCGTCGAACAGCACGAGGATGAAGTCGGCGTCGGCGGCGGCATCGTGAAACGGACGCACGGTCATGTTCACAAACGACGGATGACCATCGCGCTGCAGCTTCACGCGTCGCGCTTCCACGCTGTTGCCGGTTTGCACGGCCTGAAACAGCGCAGTGCGCAGATCGAGCCGCAACTCGGGCAGGACCACGGCAATCAGGTTGCTCGAAGGCTCGCCGCCGACGTAACGCAGGAAACGGCCGGCGTTGTCGGACATATGCACGATCTTCGAATCGCGATTCACGATCACGCTGGGTGGCGCGTATTGCTCCAGCACGCGCTGGTGCAACGCGCTGAACGAGAAATTGCGGCGCCCTGGAATCAGCGCATACCCCTCTTCTTCGACGTTCGTGTAGCGTCCCTGGTTCGACATGCTCGGCGTAGTAAGCGCAGGCCGGTTCGGCAACTTGGCAGCCTTCGCGCGATACACGCGGTTCTTCTTGTCCACGACCGTAAACAGGTCTTCGACCGAATCGGCGGACTCGGAGCTGCCCAGGAACAGATACCCGTTGGGATAAAGCGCATAGTGAAACATCTCGAGCACCTGATGCTGCACGCTGCGATCGAGATAGATCAGCAAGTTGCGGCACGAGACCATGTCGAGCCGCGAGAACGGCGGATCGCGCAGCACGTTGTGCATGGCGAACAGGATCTTCTCGCGAATGCTTTTCACGACCTCGTAGTGCGCGCCCGTCTTGACAAAGAACTGCCGCAACGAAGACGGCGGCACGTCCGACATGATCGATTCCGGATACACGCCGGCACGCGCACGGGCGACCGCGCTTTCATCGATATCCGTGGCGAACACCTGGATGTTTGCGGTGGAGCGCAGCAACTCCCGCTGCTCCGTCAGCAGCATGGCGAGCGAATACGCTTCTTCTCCCGACGAACATCCTGCAACCCACGCCCTGACCTGATCGCCGTCGTTCTTGCCATGAAACAGCGCGGGCAGCACATCGCGCTCGACCGACTCGAAGGCTTCACGATCGCGGAAGAAACTCGTCACGCCGATCAGCATGTCCTTCAGCAACGCGCCCGTTTCCCGCGGATTTTCCCGTAGCAGGTTGCGATACTTGATCAGGTCCGGCACGCCGTTCACCTGCAGGCGACGCTCGATACGGCGCAACATGGTCGCGCGCTTGTAGAAGCGGAAGTCGTGGCCGGTACGCGAGCGCAGCGTGGACAGGATGTCCTGCAGCGCAACCTCTGCCTCGCCACGCCGGTCGGCCCGGTCGTTCAGAGTCAACGCGGGTGCATCGATGTCCGGCAACGCGATACGTTTGGCGTTGTTCCAGATATCCAGCAGTCGTTGCGGCATTTCGACGACCGGCAGAATCAGATCGACTTGATCCGTCTGAATTGCGTTCTGCGGCATCTCACCGTATTCGGCGTCGTTCGGTTCTTGCGCGAGCGTCACGCCGCCGCGCTCCTTGACGGTGGCGATCCCAACCGCGCCGTCGCTGCCGGTACCCGACATGACAATGCACATGACATGCTGGCCATGTGCCTCCGCGAGACTGCGGAACATCCTGTCGATGCTGACCGGCCGGCCCGTATGAGACTCGGCATCGCTCGCGTCCAGGTGCCCGTCCGTCATGGTCAGGCTCTTGCCCGGCGCGATGACGTACACGTGGTTTGGTTCGATGGGAGTCGGCCCGCTGACCTGCAACACCCGCATGCGGGTCACGTTCTGCAAGACCTTGTCCGCGCTGCTGACGTGCTTGGCCGACAGATGCAACACGACGACGAACGCCATGCCCATATCCGCCGGCGCATTTTCGAAAAAGCGCAGCAGCGCCTGGACGCCGCCTGCGGACGCGCCTATGCCGACCACCGGAAAGCTTAGTGTACTCGACCGGTGCGCAGCTCCCGGACCGTCCCCGGTTGCGTTCTCACGGCTCGCGTCATCGCCAGGTGGCGGCGCCGTTGATGTTGGTGTCTCACTCACTCCGTGGGCCTCGGTTCATGACGCTTCAATGGTCGATAGGTGCCGGTTCGCTTGCTTGAACGCGCGCGCGGCAACGATGATCCTGGCAGGCACATCAATGCGAATACCACGGGAGGAAAACGCCCCGATGCTCGTTCTTTTACTACCTTCTTGCATCCGGAAGCGTATTGCCCGATCAGGCAAGGACGGTGGCCATTATATTCAAACAGCATTTTTTAGGGACAGAAGCACATGATTTCAAAGGTGATTCGTACCTAAGTTGCCGTCGTGTCCGCCAGGTCTGGCGGCTGCCGCGCGTCGAGTTCGTCGCCGGTGTCAAGTGGCGGCGCCTGCACCGACGGTTCTACGTCGGGCGCTCCTCCGGTCAAGCTGCCTTGGCCGACCCGGGCTGTCCCGCTGTTGCGTTTTCAGATCCATCGACAATTTTAACTCCTATGTGGGTTCAGCCGGCACAAACACCGAATGCAGCGCGCAATGCATGTCCTGCCGGGCGACCGCGTTGCCCTGATGCATGGAATCTGGCAGATGTATGGACGGTCGGAAAAACCTGCATGACCCCACTTTTCTTTTTGATCCGCGCCCAATTTTTGGCGTCAACTTTTCCGTCGGGTGCCCGTTAATTCACTGGAAGCAGGTTGAAACTCCGATTCACTCGATGGAACCCGCACCATGGCATCACTCCCTCTTTTCGACCATTCCCCACAGACCCATCTTGTGGCGCCGAGCCGCCTCGAACTAAACCAACGCGAACAACGGCTCGTCGCAGACATGCGCGACAGCCTTGCCGCAACGGGTACGCTCGCCATTGCAGGGGTGCTTGCGATCGTCATGTTGGAGGCCTGGGACCTTCCCGCTACGTTCATCCTCGGTCTCCAGGAAATCGTGGGCGTGGTTGTGTTCGCGACGTGCACCTGGTTCATGTATGAACGCGGCGAGAAAAAACTCCGCCTGTACTCCTTCGAACCGGCAGACCATACGATGACCGGCGAAATCCGTGCGCTGCTAAACCGTCTGCCGGACGGCGCGGCTTATCAGCGAGCAATCGACGCCGAACAGCGTCCGTACACGACCGGCGAACTCGAAGAGATTCGCACACGCGTGAGGGCGTTCTCGCCAGCCGAATAAACCTTGGCGTCTTCGCTGCGGGATACGTCCTGTCGAACGCGGACCTGAAGTCGTGGGAGAGCATCCCGGCATCAGGTCCGCGTTTTGCGTTTTTGGTCGGACCATGTCAGCCCGAAGACGCCATGCCAGAAAATATCTCGCACCCGTTGGTCGTGTCCCCGCACTTTGACGACGCCGTATTCAGTTGTGGTGCTTTCATCGCGGCGCATCCGGGGTCGGTGGTCCATACCGTCTTCTCTGGATGCCCTCCTGAAGACGTGACAACTGACTGGGACCAGCACTGCGGCTTTACTAACGCGGCAGAGGCGATGCGCGAACGCGCATGCGAAGACGATTTCGCGCTGGAAATCCTGGGTGCGCTCGCTGAGCGCGGCGACTTTCTCGATGCACAATATGCTCCTTACGGGACGGCTCCGACCGTCGAATCAATCGCGAGCAAGCTTGGCGAAGCAGTGCGTCTTCATGCTGCTCGCACCCTTCTTGTTCCCCTGGGCCTGTTTCATTCGGATCACGAACTCGTGCACCGCGCATGCATCGATGTGTGGAA
>NZ_CAXTGZ010000347.1:0-6505 GCF_964243625.1 uncultured Caballeronia sp. | reverse complement strand
ACTATTCACTCGCGAGCGCGTTGAAGAAGGGTCCGGTCGTGTTGTACTTCTATCCGGCCGCCTTCACCAAGGGCTGCACGATCGAGGCGCATGAATTCGCCGATGCCGTCGATGAATACAAGGCGCAAGGCGCAACCGTGATTGGCGTGTCGCATGACAACATCGACACACTGAAGAAGTTTTCGGTGAGCGAGTGCCGCAGCAAATTCCCAGTTGCCGCGGATGCCGACTCGAAAATCATCAAGCAATATGACGCGTCCATGCCGCTCGTCAACTCCATGGCAAACCGCGTTTCATACGTGATCGCGCCCGATGGAAAGGTGATCTACGAATACACGAGTCTCTCGCCGGACCAGCACGTGGCAAATACGTTGCAGGCGTTGAAGGGCTGGAACGCGAAGCACAAGACGCAGTAAATCCTTTGCACTCGAGGTTGTTTGCCGATGCCGATCATCGTTGCACTTGTCGTTCTTGTCGCTGTGATTTACGGCGCGTTCTGGTCCTTCCACGAAATCTCGGCGGCGTTCGGTTTCGGCGATGCCCTCGGCGCCGCGATCGTGGCGGGTTTGATCGTGGTGGCCGTTGCCGCCTACTTCTGGTTCCGATGGAAAGAAGTCGCCCCCAATGTCCGCGACGGCGACTGGACGCACGAGATAAAGGGCGACTGGGGCGGTGTAAGGGTAGCGGCGGTCAAGCGCCTGTGCGAGATTCGCGTGGGTGAGCGCACCGGCATGTACATCTTTGCCGACCTGCGTGGCGCGCGCATGGAAGCAGGTTCTGCGGGCCAGGCGTGGCAGGTCGTGCTCGATGTCGCCGACACCACGCAAGCGAAATGGGTAATGCCCATGCGCGATCGCCGCGAGGCACACAAGTGGAGCCGGATCTTGCAAAAGGCCACGGATCAGAAACTGTGATCGCCTAGTGATAACCCATGTCACCGCGCACTTTGCCGCGAAATACCCAGTACGACCAGACTACATAGAGCACGATCACGGGCAGCAGGAACATCGTTCCGATGAGCAAAAACTGCTGTGAAAGCGGCGTTGTGGACGCATCCCATAACGTCACCGATGGCGGCGCAATAAACGGCCACAAGCTGATCACAAGGCCCGTGAACGCGAGGAAGAACAAGCCGATCGAACACATGAACGGCACGACTTCCTTTCTCTTGCCGAGCGCCGACCATAACGTCCATACGAGCAGTACTGTCAGCACCGGCACCGGCGCAAACACGAAGCTTGCGGGAAAACTGAACCAGCGCTCCGAAATCCGTGCGTCCTTGAGCGGCGTCCAGATGCTGATCAGCAAGATGAACGCAATCACGCCGAACAACACCTTCTTTGCCATGCCGCGCGCCCATTCCTGCAGTTCGCCCTCGGTTTTAAGCACGAGCCACGTCGTGCCCTGCAACGCATAACCGAAGATCAACCCGATGCCCGTCAAGAGCGGAAACGGCGCGATCCAGTCCCAGCTCGTGCCGATAAAAACGCGGCCGTGTATCGGAAAGCCCTGGATGAACATGCCGAGCACCACGCCCTGCGAAAACGTCGCGATCAGCGATCCATATCCGAACGCGCCGTCCCAGATCCACTTGCGCGCGCCGACCACCTCGCGGAATTCGAAGGCGACGCCGCGAAAGATCAGCCCGAGCAGCATCAGCAGGATCGGAAAATAAACCGCCGGCACGATGATCGAAAACGCCAGCGGAAACACCGCCAGCAAGCCGCCGCCGCCGAGGATCAGCCACGTTTCATTGAAGTCCCAGACCGGGGCGACCGAATTGATCATCAACTGCCTCTCTACGGGGTCGCGGCGGAGCAGGAACACCATCCCGACGCCGAGATCGAAGCCGTCGAGCAGCACGTACATGAATACGGCAAGCGCCAGGATGGCGGCCCACATCGGCACGAGGTCGAGCATCATGGTCTCCTGGCTGGCGGAACGACATCGTCGGCCCGGACGGCTTTGACCGCGCCCGAAGCCCCCGCAGCACTCGCCGATGCCGCCGATAAAGGCCGCGCCGCACGTGTCTCTGGTTGCAGCAGGTCGTGATCGGTTTCGATGTGTTCGTCGGCGGGACCGAGGCGCACGAGGCGTCGCAGCAGGATATAGCCGGAGCCGAAAATCACGATGTACGCCAGCACGTAAAGCAGCCACGAGAGCCCGACATCGCCGGCCTTCAATGATGGCGTGACCGAATCGCTCGTGCGCATCAGGCCATAGACGGTCCACGGCTGACGACCGCTTTCAGTGGTGGTCCAGCCGGCCAGCACGGCGATAAACCCGAGCGGCATGCCATACGTGGCGCATCGCAGCCAGCGCTGGCTGGTTTCGAGCTTGCCGCGCGCAAATAGCACGATGCCGGAGAGCACCAGCACGAACATCAGCACGGCGATGCCGACCATGATCCGGAACGCGAAGAAGACCACGGCAACGTTTGGCCGGTCCTCGCGCGGAAAGTCTTTCAGCCCTTGCACGACGCCGTTTGGATCGTGCGTGAGATAAATGCTGCCGAGCACGGGTATCGATATTTCGAAGCGGTTGCGTTCATTCTCCTGATCGGGAATGGCGAAGATGGCGGCGGGAATGCGCGATCCGGTTTCCCACAGTCCTTCCATGGCGGCGAGTTTTGCGGGCTGATGCTCGCGCGTATTGAGACCGTGCATATCGCCGATAACCATCTGCACCGGCACCATGATCATCAGGAAGATCAGCGCCATCTTGGTCATCACGCGGCTTTCTTCCAGCGACCGTCGCTGACGCAAGTACATGGCGCCCACGCCCAGAATGACGAATGCGGCCGTGACGAGAAAAGCGCTGACCGTGTGGCCGAGGCGGTATGGGAAGGAGGGCGTGAAGATGGCGTCGAAGAAACTGGTCACTTCGAAGCGGCCGTCTGGCAGGATCTTGTAGCCGCGCGGCGTCTGCATCCAGCTATTGACCGCGAGAATCCAGAACGACGAGATCACCGTGCCCGACGCCACGAAAAACGCGGCCAACACGTGCGCCCATTGCGGCACGAGCTTGCGGCCGAAGAGCAGCACGCCGAGAAACGCGGCTTCGAGAAAAAACGCGGTGAGGACTTCGTACCCCATCAACGGACCGATCACGCTCGCGGTGGCATCGGTGAAGCGGCTCCAGTTGGTGCCGAACTGGAACGGCATCACGATCCCGGACACCACGCCCATGCCGAACGACACCGCGAATATCTTGAGCCAGAACGCCGAGAGCCGCCTGTAGACGTCGCGTTTGGTCACCCACCAGAGCACTTCCAGTGTCGCGATAAAACATGACAGGCCAACGGTGAACGCCGGCAGCAGGATGTGAAAAGCAATGACCCACGCGAATTGAAAACGGGACAGCAAAACGGCATCTAATTCCATGAACACTCCGCATGAGAAGTTTTCTATGGCGCGCTTGACGACTTAGATTAAACCAGGATTTCGATAAACGACGGTTTTATTTAGGGCGCCTTCTGAATGAGAACCCGGCGGGCCGCGTAACAGCGTAATCAAACGCGTCACATGCGGCGTTTTGTCATCGTTGATATAATTACGCTTTGATTACACGCTGCGTGGACGACCACGCACGCATCGATCACACCGGGGACGGCCCCATTTTCGTTCAGGGGAATGTCCATGTCCTGGTTTCTATTGTTTATCGCCGGTTTGCTCGAAGTCGCGTGGGCCGCGGGCCTCAAGACTTCCGAGGGGTTCACGCGGCTGTGGCCATCCGTGTTCACCATCGTGACGGCGACCGGCAGCTTCGTGCTGCTCGCCATGGCCATGCGTCAATTGCCGCTCGGGACCGCTTACGCAGTCTGGACGGGCATCGGCGCGGTCGGTGCGTTCATCTTCGGCATCGTGATGATGGGCGAGGCGCTTACCGTGGCGCGGGTCGCGAGCGCGGCGTTGATCGTGGTCGGGCTTATTGGGTTGAAATTGTCCTCGGGACATTGATCGCAACGGATATTGCAGTGCTCTTGCAACGGTTTCTGCTGCATTAACGGCTCAAACAATCAATAAATCGGCCGTTAAACAGTGGTGCATTCCGCTTCACCGGTTCTTTGGCTTTAAGGGTTGAATCGCGAACTTGGGTGCTCGACACAGAGGAAATATGACGCGCTGCATCGGCGGGCCAGCCGTGGCTATAATGGGTTCAGACAGCCAGCGGGTTCGGAGTATCCGGTGCCTGGCGCCCGAATGCTTCATGTTTTGTCCATTATCCCCACCCGATGCTTCATCCAGGCGAAGGGTAAAACACTCAATTCAGGAACGCCGTGACGGTCCTGATGCCTGGCGCGGGGTGAGCAGCGCGCAAGGAGGCGGTGATGCTTGAAGCACTTTCGCTGGCAGCGGGACTCTCGTGGGCCAGCGGGCTGCGACTGTATCTGACGGTATTCGTGGCGGGATTGTTCGAGCGGCTGGGTCTGATCCACCTGCCCGAAACGCTCTCGGTGCTGGCGTCTCCGTGGGTGATCGGTGTGGCAGCGGCGCTGACCATCGTTGAATTTTTCGCCGATAAAATCCCCGCATTCGACTCCCTCTGGGACGCCATTCATACTTTTATCCGCATTCCTGCCGGCGCCGTGCTTGCCGTCGGCGCGTTCGGTCACGCCGATCCGGCCCTTCTGACCATCGCGGCGCTTGCCGGCGGGACGCTCGCGGGTGCGGCGCATCTGGCTAAGGCCGGAACGCGCGCGCTCATCAATTTGTCGCCGGAACCGGTATCGAACTGGGTTGCTTCCGCCACCGAAGACTTCGGCGCGCTGCTCGGCATCACGCTCGCGCTATTCGTGCCGTTGTTGTGTCTGCTATTGATCATCGCGTTCCTGCTGTGCGCCGGATGGGCGCTGCCGCGGCTCGTGAGAGGCGTGCGCGGCGGATTCGGCCGGATGGCCAAACACATGGTGGCGGCCCCAAGCGTCACGGCACGCGTGAATTCTGGCGGACCGTTCAGGAGCAAGCACGATTGAGCACCAGCAGCGTGGATAGCAGCGGTTCGGATTCGAAGCAGGGATCGAAGCGGGATTTGAGTCGGCGTGGACTGGGCATGGGGCAGATTGCGCGGCAGTCGCTACGCATGACGGCGCGCGACTGGCGCGCCGGCGAACTGACCATGCTCATTCTTGCGCTCGTGCTTGCGGTTGCCGCGCTCGCGAGCGTTGGTTTCCTCGGCGACCGGATGCGGCAGGGACTCGAGCGCGATGCGCGCCAGATGATCGCAGCGGACTTTGTCGTTCGCGCCGATCATCCCGTCGATCCATCGTTTGCCGCTGAAGCAGCGCAACTCAAGCTCCAGACCGCAACCACCGCAATTTTCCCCAGCATGATCAGCGCCGGTGTCGCCGGTGCGGGTTCCGCGCCTGTTGCCAGGCTATCGGCGCTCAAGGCTGTATCGCCCGGTTATCCGCTGCGAGGCTCGCTGCGTATTGCGCCGGCGGTCGGTCAGCCCGACGCCCCCGCCACATCCATCCCCGCTCCCGGCACCGTATGGGCTGATCCTGCCTTGCTCGACGCGCTCAAAGTCCCGGTCGGCGGCACGGTTCGCGTCGGCACGCGTGCGTTCAAGGTGTCCGCGATCATCACGCGCGAACTCGATCGCGGGTTTTCGTTCGTGAGCTTCTCGCCGCGCCTGATGATGCGTGCCGATGAACTCCCGTCCACCGGCCTCATTACGTTTGGCAGCCGCGTGACGTATCGGCTGTTGGTGGCCGGGCCGGACGCACAGGTCAAGCAATTCGCCGAATTCGCCCGCGACAAGGTCGATGGAAAACCGGTTGCCGGGGCGAACGGCGCTGCGACTGAAGGCAGCAAATTGCGCGGCGTGGCGCTTGAGTCGCTGCAGGACGGCCAGCCGCAGGTGCGCCAGACGATCGACCGGGCAAGTCACTTTCTTACGCTGGTTTCGCTTTTGACCGCACTGCTTGCAGCGGTCGCGATCGCGATGGCGTCGCACCGGTTCGCGCGTCGTCATCTTGATGGTTGCGCCGCGATGCGCTGCCTGGGTGTCAGCCAGGCGACGTTGCGATCGTTGTTCATAGGCGAGTTCTTGCTGGTGGGCGTGCTGGGCAGCGTGGTTGGCGTCGTGCTCGGCTTCGGTGGGCATCTGGTGCTGCTCAGTTGGCTCGGAACACTCGTCGATGTCGAATTGCCATCGCCCAGCATCTGGCCGGCAGTGCAGGGCGTGGCGACCGGACTCGTACTGCTGCTCGGCTTCGCGGTGCCGCCGTTGTTGCCGCTGACACGCGTGCCGCCGGTACGCGTGATTCGCCGCGAACTCGGCGATGCAGGCCGGATCGCGTGGATTGCGTATGCCGTTGGCGTGCTGCTCTTCGCCGGATTGCTTGTTGTCGCGGCGGGCGAATGGAAGCTGGGCGGGATCGTTGCCGGCGGTTTTGCGGGCGGCTTGCTCGTGTTCGGCCTGGTTGCGCGTGTGGCGCTCTGGGCGGCGGCGCGCTTCGTTCGCAGCGCACGAGCGTCCAGCGTGATGTCGAAGAAGTCCA
>NZ_CAXTGZ010000346.1:0-6512 GCF_964243625.1 uncultured Caballeronia sp. | reverse complement strand
CCCACGGATCGTTGATGTTCGGGCTCACGATCGTCGATGCAACCTTGCCCTGGTTGTCCAGCACGATCAGGCAGCCGGCGCCCTTCGTGTTGGTCGTGCCGTCATTGCTCGGCGTGCTGCCGACGATCACCCAGCCCGACTTGAGCATGGTCATCGCGGTCGAGAGGCCGATACCGCCCGGGCATTCCTTCAAGTCGCGCGGCACGGTGGCGAAGACGCTCAGCTCCTTGGTGTCAGGGTGATAGTTGACGATGGTGCTGCCGGTGCCCTGCAAGTTGGCGGCATTGTTGAAGTTGCCGACCAGCACGTCGCCCTGCTTGACCGTCCCGCTTGAAACCGGCGCGACCACGAGCGCATACGGATTCTGGTCGCCGTTGGACGGAACGGTATTCACGAGCGTGGTGTTTCTATGCAGCGTTTCGAGAAAGCCGACAGGCGCTGCTTGTGCGGCGGTTCCTGCGAGGCCGCCCGCAAGCGCGATGATGCCGATAAGTTTTTTCATGCGAGTGTTCCGGGTGCGTGCATCGAGGTTCATGGTCACGAGTCCCGTCGATCAGAAGGTAATGGTGGTGCGCACGCCGACCACGAGGGTATTGCGCAAGGCCGCAGTCGGGTCGTTCGGGTTCTGGCCCGCGCCTGCGTTGAAGGTGTATTGCAGGTCGCCCTGCATGATCCACCACGGCGTGACCTGATATTGATACGTGGCTTCGACCGCGGTTTCGCTGGTGCGCACGCCGTACGGGCCGCCGCTGAACGCCGCGCTCTGCACGTCGAGATCGTGCACGTGATTGCCGACCTTGATGTACGCGAGGCCGATGCCGACGCTGTCGTTGTCGCGCCCCTTGAACGGCGCCTTCATCACGATGCCCGCGTTCGCTGAAAGGCTCACGAGGTTGCGGTCGCCCGGCGCACCCATCACGCGCGCAAACACGCCGATACTGCGCGGTTCATCCGGGTCGGGGCGCCAGATCATCTGGTCCGCGACCGCGTAGAAACTGTAGTTCCCGCGGTGCGATTGCGCCTTGCCGCTGCTCGCCGGATTGGCGAGTGACACACCGGTATCGTCGATACCCTGGTCGTCGAAACGTTCGTTGTTGTACCAGAAGCCGATCTTGTACGTGCCCGGCAAACCGCTTTGCGGCAGGCCGACCATTTCGCCATCGGACGGCTGGTTGATCGCGTACTGCAACTCGCCTATGTACAGCGCGCCGTTATGCAGGTTGAAGTTCGTGCCACTGAGATTGTTCGGATTGTTGCCGAGCGGATCGCCGTCGTAGACACCGGCGAGCGCCGTCAACGTAGGCGTGATCTGTCCGCGCACCCGCACGCCGAGCGCGGACAGCGGATAAGCCGGACCGCCCGAGGGCATGTCGTAGGACGGCAGGCCCGGCCAGCCGAACATGGTGTTCACGAAGGTGGCCGCGTACGAGCTGACCATGAACTCCTGGTCGATACTTTGCTGGCCGACCTTCACGTCCACGCGCTTGTTCAAGAACGATTGCTGGTACCAGAGTTCCCAGAGACGCGTCGTGTCCTGCGCTTCAATGCCGCTCGCCGTGTTGAGCGTTCCAAGGTTGTACTGGCTCAGGTTGCGGCCATGGATCTGCAGCGCGCTCGCGTTGAACGTGCCGCCTTCCCAGCCGAAAGCCTTTTGCGTATCGAGGCCGAGGGTGACCGTGGTCAGGCCGTCGTAAGTGCCGCCGGTTTTCAGGCCGCCGCGCACGTTGGCCAGGTATTCCGATGTTTCCGTCGCCTGGAGCGAGACGCCGTATTTACCGAGGAACGAGCGGATGCCGCCCATGTCGCCGAGCAAGGTCGAGCGGGTCCACACACCCGTCCATTGACCCGCTTGTTGCGCCTGGATGTTCAGGTCGGCCTCAGGCGCGTCCGTGGGTGTCGCGTCCGGATTCGCCGGGTTGCCGGCTGCCATTGCCGCCGATGAAGCCAGCGCAAGCCACGCACTCAGCAAGGCACGGCGCAAGGGCGCTTTCGAAACGCGCATATCGCGTTGGACCGGGTGGACGGGTTGCATCGAAATCCTTTGTCTTTGTTGCGGCGGCTGTCGCGGCGATTGAAGCGAACGCGAGCGTCGCGTTGATTATTCTTGAGACCTTTTTCGCCGGCGGTAATCGCCGGTTGCGTGGTATCGACGCATATCGAAAATCTCTCCGGAACCGTTCTCCATAAGGCACCGGCGACCGAATCGTACCGAGACGATCCCTAATCGTCAACACAAATGAGAACGATTCTCATTAAAATTACACCGAGTTGAAGACCACATTACAACTAGCCGTTTTCGCAAGTCTTTCAATGACTTGGATGAAATTAATCCGTAATGCTTTCGATATATATGATTAATTCCCAGTCTCTTGAAAGCATTCCCCCGGTCCGAGCTGATTTGTGCCGCAATCTTCAGCCGTGGGTTGACACTGCAATCTGTTGTATTGAACAAACGCGTAAATGAATCAATCCGGGCGTGCCTTGCGTCCGGCGGCCCCGTTTGGCTTCAGCTAAATCCGCTATGCCGAAATGCGCATCGCGAACGCGATGAACTGCCAAGACGCCGCTAATTTGGCTTCCTAAATTGCTGGTGGCGATGTATCGCATTTCCTCGCGTTTAAAGCCCGGTTTGGTTTAAGCAGTTATTTCGTCGACACCATAATGACGACGCGGGGAAATCCGCCTTGCCGAGGTAAATCGGCCATGGTTCATTCCTGATGCTGAACCGCGTCATCAAACCAATAAACCGTCCTGGCCGCCCGACCTGTCCAACCCGAAGGAGAAGAAAATATGCATCTTCGAACAAGTCTCAAACCGCTTGCCTGGATCATCGCGTGTGCTGCCGCCGTGGGTGCGTTGCCACTGTCCGCCGCTGCTGAAAACATCGATGTGAAGGTCGGTTTCGCCGCGCCGTTGACGGGCGCAAACGCCGGTTATGGCAAGGACTTGCAGAACGGCGTGCAGCTTGCACTCGATGAAGCCAACGCCAAGAAGATCCAGATCGGCGGCAAGACGGCCAACTTCATCATCCAGGCCGAAGACGACCAGGCCGACCCGCGCGTGGGCGTGCAGGCGGCGCAAAAGCTCGTGGATGGCGGCGTCGCCGTGGTCGTCGGACACTTCAATTCGGGCACGACGATTCCCGCGTCGCAGGTCTATCAAAACGCGGGCATTCCCGTGATCGATCCCGCCGCAACCAATCCGACCATTACGGAACGCGGTTTCGACAACGTCTTCACCGTCATTTCCAGCGATGCCCAGAACGCCGGCAACGCCGGGACCTACGCGGTGAAAGTCACGAAGGCGAAGAAGATCGCGATCATCGATGACCGCACGGCCTTCGGCCAGGGCGAAGCTGACGAGTTCGAGAAGGCCGTAAAAGCAGCCGGCGGCTCGATCATCGCGCGTCAGTTCAGCGACAATCAAACCGTCGATTTCTCGGCGCAACTGACGGCGCTCAAGGGCGCGGGCGCGGACCTGATCTTCTTCGGCGGCCTCGACCGGCAAGCTGCGGCCGTGGCCAAGCGGATGAAGCAGTTGAGCGTCAACGCGCAGCTCGTGGGCGGCGGCGGCGTGATGGATGCTGACTTCCTGAAGCTCGCCGGCGACACAGCCGAAGGTGTGATGGCCTGGGAATACGGCAGCCCGCTTGAAAAGATGCCGCAAGGCAAGGCGTTCGCCGACAAGTTCCAGAAGCGGTTTGGCGTCGCGATCCTGTCGTACGCGCCCTTCGGCTATGACGCGGCGTGGGCGGCGATCAACTCAATGGAAAAAGCGGGATCGATCGATCCTAAGGTGTATCGGCCGGTGTTGAAAGCGATCTCGTTTCCGGGAATCACGGGAACCATCGCTTTCGATGACAAAGGCGCCTTGAAGAACGCTTCCTCTACGATGTACCAGGTCAAGAGCGGCGCCTGGGTGCCGATCGTCACGAAGAGCGGCACGTAAGCGTCATGAAGCGCGGCGGCAATCAGGCGATTGCCGCCCTCTTCAGTACCCGCCTTGCAATGAGGCGGGTAATTTGATCGTCCCGGAACTGGTGAAGCGCACGCTGCCGAACATGTTGCCCGCGAGCTTCCCGCGCACGGTGTAGGGCACGCTGCCTCGCTGCATCACGTCGGAGAGGCCGAATGCCTGCCTCGCGGCGGCGAATGCGGAAACCGTCAACGGGATATTCAACACGGTCTCGCCGAAACGCGGCAATGTTCCGCGTGCGTCGCTCACGCCGCTCGCGAATGGTTTGCCGTCGAGTTCGAGGTCCAGCGCTATGCCGTCGTAGTTGATCGGCGTTTCGTTGGGGTTCTGCACGCGCAGCTTCACGACAAACCGCAGCTCGAGCCCCTGCCCTGCAATCGGTTCGATACCCGCAACGCTCACGCGTGGCGCATCGCGATCGAACAGACTCGCGCAACCGGCGAGGCCCAGCACCAAAAAAAGCCCGGCAAAAAACAGACGCATCGCGTGATCCATGAAGTTGAGTGTGGTCGCCCACTATAGCGGCATGGACACACTCGCGACTCGACGCCTATCGCTTCGTGGAGCTTCGCCGGGTTCGTTCGTAGAAGCCGGGCGGCTTGGTCCTCACCCAGTCGACGAACTTGCGGACATCGTCATTGGCGAGCAACGCCTGGACGGTCGAATATTCCTTCGCGAGCTGACCTTCGCTAAAAAGCGCGTGCAATTGCCTGTGGCAGACCCGATGCAGCACCGCGACGTCCTTGCCGCCCTTTGACTTGGGCACGAGGTGATGTTCGTCGCGCTGGCTTGCCGGAACCGGCCGGCCGCATAGCGCGCAGGATTCATCGGTGGCGGGTGGTTTGTACCAGGGCTCGGGGACGCGTTTTGCCATAGCGGAAAATTGTTTACGCCCGTTCCAGATACCTCGAAAGCCCCGCCCGCGTTAGCGCAGCCTCGCCTTCCATCCACTCGGCAAACTCGCTCAATACCTTCGATGCCGCCGGGCGTTCCGGATAAATCAGGTAATACGAAGCTCCGCTCGGCACGCAAAGCGAAAACGGCGTGACGATCCGTTGCGCGAGCAAATCCTCTTCGATCAACGACAAATCCCCGATCGTCACGCCCAAGCCCTGCATCGCTGATGAAATCGCAAGGTCGAGCGTGTCGAAGTGCTGCGCTTTCGCCGACGGCAATCCACGATACCCATAAGCTGCAAGCCACCTCAGCCAGTCGCGCCGGTCGCGTGTGGGATGCAGCAGGGTTTGTTCGGCGAGGTCGTCCGGCGTGATGTCGCGCGTCACGCGCTTGAGCAAACCAGGCGCGCAGACGGGCGTCAGGACTTCGTCGAAGAGATGATGCGAACTCACGCCCTTCAGCGCCGGCTGACCGAAAACGACGGCGGCATCGAATTGCTCGGCGTTGAATTCCACCCCATGGGACACCGCCGCCGTCACCTCGATCACCAGTTCCGGCCTCTCGTTCTGCAGACGGATCACGCGCGGCAAGATCCAGCGCATGGCGCACGTCGGGCATTTCACGCGCAAGGTGCCCGACTGCGCGCCGCTGCGCTCGAGCGCTTCGCTGATCTGCGCAAGCGCCTGCTGCACAGGCGCGAGCAGCATGGCGCCGTTCGGCGTGAGCGCCAGGCCGCGCGGCTGGCGCACGAAGAGCGCATACCCCAGATGCGCCTCCAGCCCGGAAATTTGCCGGCTGACGGCGCCTTGCGTGACATTGAGCAGATCGGCGGCGCGCGTAAAGTTGAGGCGCTGCGCAACGACGGCAAACGTCTTCAGGACATCGAGAGAAGGCAGCGGTTTCATCGGGGAACCTTGTGAGCCATGAGCGGCAGGCATGGCTAGTATGACAAACTTTCGATTGTCGGCGGTTAATGACTGCTGTCGAATGATCGTCGGTATATGAATTCAGTCTTACGGAGATTTGTCGTGAAAAGTGCCTGGACCCCTCAATCGAAGCTGCCTGCTGTCGGCACGACCATTTTTACCGTGATCGGCCAGCTTGCCGAGGAACATCACGCGCTGAATCTCTCGCAAGGCGCACCGAACTTCGCGCCCGATCCGAAGCTCGTGGAAAGCGCCGCGCGAGCCATGCGCGCGGGGCATAACCAGTACGCGCCCATGTCCGGCGTTCACGCGCTGCGCGATGCGCTCGCGCTGAAAACGCAAAAGCTCTACGGCGCGACCTACGATCCGGCAAGCGAAATCACCGTGGTTGCGAGCGCGAGCGAAGGCCTGTACGCAACCATCAGCGCGCTCGTGCATCCCGGCGACGAAGTCATCTACTTCGAACCTTCCTTCGACAGCTACGGCCCGATCGTCCAGTTGCAGGGCGCGACGCCCGTTGCGATCAAACTTTCGCCGGTGGATTTTCACATCGACTGGGACGAAGTTCAGGCCGCCGTCACGCCGCGCACGCGCATGATCATCGTCAATTCGCCGCACAATCCGTCGGGCAGCGCGTTCACGAGTGTGGATATCGAGCGCCTCACCGCGCTTACGCGTGACTCGAAGATCATCGTGTTGTCGGACGAAGTGTAT
>NZ_CAXTGZ010000345.1:0-6515 GCF_964243625.1 uncultured Caballeronia sp. | reverse complement strand
GCAACACTCAGCATGATGCGTCGGCAGGCTTTTTGGTGAACCGGTAGAATCGGATGCCGTTTTGCATCGGCCAATTCTCGGTCGATGCGCATGTCGGACATCGCGACGATTGCTCCGCGCCCTACGCCGGCCAGAAGCCGGCCTCACTTTCTACCAGGCGGCCCATGCGACGTTCCGCATTTTTCATCCGCATAATCGGCATCGGGATTCTGTTTCACGTGTATATCGGCGTGCGCCTCATTCCTGCGGCGCCCGTGGGGACCGCGCTCAAGATACTCGCGGTACTTGCACTGGTGGTGTCGGTGATGTTGATTCCGCTCGGCATGATCGCGCGCAACATCGGGCAGCAGCCGCTTTCCGATCGCCTGGCGTGGATCGGGCTGCTGATAATGGGTTTCTTCTCTTCGCTGCTCGTGCTGACGTTTCTTCGGGACATCGTGCTGCTGGTATTGCACCTGGCGAGCAGCAGTGAAAATGCTGTAAACCCCTGGCC
The DNA here is from genome assembly GCF_964243625.1 of uncultured Caballeronia sp. Lineage (NCBI taxonomy): Bacteria > Pseudomonadati > Pseudomonadota > Betaproteobacteria > Burkholderiales > Burkholderiaceae > Caballeronia > uncultured Caballeronia sp. The sequence continues at coordinate 6,022 of NZ_CAXTGZ010000345.1, read as the reverse complement.
GGCATTCAGGGCATGGAGCGCCCTCGGCGTTCCGGTGCTGGCCGTGCTGGTGACGGTGTTCGGCATCTACAGCGCGCGCCGCCGGGCGGCAGTCAAGAACGTGGACGTGCCCATCGATAACCTGCCTGCAGCGCTCAATGGCTTCACCATTGTCCAGATCAGCGACATCCACGTCGGGCCGACCATCAAGCGCCAGTACGTGGAAAAGATCGTGGCCGCCGTCAATGCGCTGAAGCCCGACCTGATTGCCGTGACTGGCGACGTGGTCGACGGTTCCGTGCCGCATCTTGCTGCCCACACACGCCCGTTGTCCGAATTAAAGGCGCGCCACGGCGCGTTTCTGGTGACTGGAAATCACGAGTATTACGCGGGCGCCGACAAATGGATCGCTGAATTCCGCCGGCTTGGGCTCACTGTCTTGCTCAACGAACATGTGGTGGTCGACCACGATGGCGCGCGCGCGATCGTGGCCGGCGTGACCGACTACGGCGCAGGCAGCTTCGATCCCGCGCACAAGAGCGATCCCGCCAAGGCGATGCTCGGTGCACCCGCCGACATCATGTTCCGCCTGCTCCTCGCGCATCAGCCACGCAGCGCGCCGGCGGCATCGAAGGCAGGTTTTACACTGCAGTTGTCGGGTCACACCCACGGAGGCCAGTTCCTGCCGTGGAATTTCTTCGTACGGCTGCAGCAGCCGTTTGTGGCGGGCCTCGAAAAGCTCAATGACCTATGGGTGTACACAAGCCGCGGAACCGGCTACTGGGGACCGCCTATCCGGATTGCCGCACCGTCCGAAATCACGCGCCTGCGCCTTTTGAGCGGCACGCGTCCCGCCTGAGACAACCGTCGCTTAACGACGCCCGGCTATGGAAAGGATTAACGACTCTACGTCGATAACCTTTCCTATTATTTTAATTATCGAATTGATTCAGTTATCAAAATACAAGACACAATCTCCGGTTAATCTGTAATTGACGCGGATCAATGGACAGTGACGCAAGCGCCGCGGTATAAATATCGTTAGCGCTTTAGTGCGTTTGCGCTTCTGATTCGAAATTAAATTGATTTGGAGCGCGATTAACTATTTCATCGTCCGGAGAAATGCATGAACGCAAAATGGATTTTGGCTGCATCGCTGGCTGGCTGCTTGGCGATCGTAAATGTCAGCGCGCAAACCGATGATCAGCTTTCCACCGACGCCATTAAAACCGCGCTGGCCTCGGAGCCACGCCATCTCCAGGCGCAGATCGTGGGCATTGATATCGGTTCCCGAACCCTTTCTCTCAAAGGATCCAAAGGACATGTCGTCCCGGTGGCGGTCAGTCCCCAGGTTACCAACTTCGATTCGCTCAAAATCGGTGATCGCGTTGATGTACTGATCAAGGAAGCCCTGTTACTGAGAGCGGTCAAATCAACAGTTGCGGATGCCGGTCTGAGAAAGCGCGTCGATACGACGGCATTCGCCTCTGCGTCCGACGCATCGGGTTTCGGCGCGGCAAAGGAAATCGAGATTATTGCGACTGTGCAAAGTATTGATCAAAAGAAGAAAACGATTACACTACGCGGACCGTGGCATACCGAAACGTTTGGTATCCCGCCGGAATTGGCCGCAAAAAAGCTCAAGGCCGGGGACACTGTTCACGTGGTATATATTTCTGCCACAGCGGTTGAAGTGACTCCGGTTGCAAAGTAGATCCTAAATCCTGATCAGAACCGCGCCGGCCGTAACGAGCGCGCACGCCACGACGCGTCGCGCGGTCAGCTTCTCGCTCAGGAACATCCAGCCGATCAGCACCGCAAAAATTGAGCTGAGCTCGCGCAACGCGGAGACCATCGCGATCGGCAGGTAGCGAAACGCGATGACCACAATCCCGTACGCCACCATTGCAATTGCGCCGCCCACCATGCCCTGCATTGAACGGCGCGGGTTGCTCAGAAATAGTCGGCGCGGACCGCCGTATCGGTACAGCGCGAACACCGCGAACGGCACGTTGAAGAGCAGATACACCCATGCAATGTACGCAAAGCTGTTTCCCGCGACACGCACGCCAAGGCCATCAACGATCGTATAAGCCGAGATGAACGCACCTGTCAGAAGCGCGGCCGGCACGCTTGCGGCGGCGAAACGGCGCTTGCGGAATGCGAGTGAGATGATGCCTGCCGATACCAGCGTCACCCCTGCCAGCGCCAGCGGCCGAAGATGTTCCCCCGCGAACACGAACGCGCCGGCGAAAACGAGCAGGGGCGAAAGCCCCCGTGCGATCGGATAGATCTGTCCGAAGTCCCCGGCTTTATAGGCTTTTGCGAGCGCCACGCAATAACCGAACTGCAATACTGCCGAAGCGCCGATGTACGGCCAGCTCTCGCGCGCCGGTGCCGGCACGAGCAGCAGTGCAACAGCGGAACACACGATGTAGGGGAACGACATCATCCCGAACTGCCAGACGCGGTCCGCGCTGGAATGGAGGAATGCGTTCCAGGTTGCGTGCAGCAGCGCGGAAAACAGGACGAGCAAGACGATGAAAGGCTGCATCAGAAGGTGCGGGGACGGGGATGCGCGAACTCGGTTCGTGGCAATGTAAGGCGTTGATTGGCGAAAAGTGGCAGTCGGAAGCGCCTCATTATGACAGAGAACGGGCCGGGGCGACACGTGCCTCTCCTAGGGCATTTCAGACGGCACAAGCCTTGAGTGCGTCAAAAGCCGCCAGGGATTCCGCATATCGATCCCCGGCTCCTGCTGCTCGATGATCCCGCCGCCGGCCTGACGGCGCCCAACCTCAAGGAGCTCGTGGCGAACGTCGAGGCGCGAGCTGAAGATCGCGCCATGCATCAGTTCTCAGGCGGCCGTGGCCGGCGTCCCGCACAACCACGCCACGTCGACCCTTAAAAGCCTGGAAAGACGCCGGCATTGTCCGCTGCCCGGCAGCGTGATCCCGGCCCGCCAAAAGTGGACCTCGTGCTCCTTCACGCCCATATACGATGCAACCAGCCGGGTCGTGAACCGTGCCCGCTTGATCGTCATATCCAGTTTCGTTGAAAACAATTTTCGGAAACGGTCCGAATGCGTGTTTCTGTCCAGATGGACTTCCAGTTCGTTTGCGCGTCGCATGTTGCTTAACCTCGCTAACAGGTCCGACATGACTATCGTGTTTCGGCTTCCGGCACCTCGGCATGACTGTTGCCGCGAATGTAGTGCTCCAGTTGATGTATCGTGAACTGCTGCTCCGCGATCAGGTTCTTCACAAGATCGCCGATCGACACCATCCCGATCAGCAATCCTCCATCGATAACCGGAAGATGGCGGATGCGGTTGTCCGTCATGAGCGTCATGCAATGCTCGGTCGTCTGGTTGAGACGAACATAACGAACCGCCCTCGACATCACGTCACCGACCGGCGTCACCCTGGACGAGCGGTCGAGCAACACGATCTTGCGTGCGTAGTCGCGCTCCGTGAAGATGCCGGTGATCTGGTCGCCAGACGTCACCACCAACGCGCCAATCTGCTTGTGGGCCATCAGCTTGATGGCGTCGAACACGCTCGCCGTGGCCTCTATTGTGTGAAACGACTGATCCGGTTTGGAACTCAGTAACTGCGCAACGGTTGTCATTCAGAACCTCGCTGATATCCGGCCGTTCAACGAAGGGCCGTGTTTGATTGATCGAAAAATCCGAAGCTTAGGGGCTTCAAGGCTTCAAGGTCAGCCGAAGTCGAACAGCTCGCCGAGCATCGACTTCTTCTTTTTGTATGGATGACGGCGCTCGCGATATTCATCGTCGCGGCGATCATGGTCGTCATAGCGAATGCGCTCGTCCCGCCTGCGCTCGGTGTTCGCGTTCGTCAATATCGCAGCGGGCTGTGGCGCAGCGCTCCGCACGCGGCCTTCTTCCGCCGCACGGTCGATCAGTTTGTCGAGCTCCCCACGATTTAGCCATACGCCGCGACACGTCGGGCAATAGTCGATTTCGATGCCTTGTCGGTCTGTCATCAACAGCTCCGGGGTCTTGCACATGGGACATTTCATTCTCTTGGCTCCTTCGTTTTCGTCGCTACCGAAGTTCTAATGTATAGTAAGTAAGCATAATGTAATATACGTATTTTCAACGTCGATCGTTCGGGAATATCGATGTATCGGGTGTCGCTTACAGGGCCAGGATGAACTTCAAGCACTTGTATTATTTTTGGGTCGCGGCGCACGCGGGTGGCATCGCCCGAGCGGGTGCGCAGTTGCACATCACGCCGCAAACGCTCAGCGGACAGATCAAACTGCTCGAGGAAACGCTCAACAAAAAGCTTTTCAAGAAAAGCGGCCGCAATCTGGAGCTGACCGACGCCGGCAGGCTCGCGCTCGATTACGCCGATGAGATCTTTTCCCTGGGCGCCGAACTCGAGAGCGCAGTCCGGCAGGAGAGGGAAGCAGCGCGTACGCAACTGCGCGTGGGTGTGGCGGATTCGGTGCCGAAAACGGTTGCTTACCGGTTGCTCGAACCGGCCTTGAACTTGTCGACCTCGCTGAAACTGATCTGCAACGAAGGCAAACTGCATTCGCTGTTATCGCAGCTTGCAGTGCATAAACTCGATTTGATCATCGCCGACGCGCCGATTCCCCCTGATGTGAACGTAAAGGCCTTCAATCATTCGTTGGGCCGCTCCACGCTGAGCTGTTTTGCACCCAAGGCGCTGGCGACCCGCGGCGCGAGGTCATACCCGGCATCGCTCAGCGACATGCCCGTGTTGCTGCCCGGAACGGAATCGGCCGTGCGAAGGAAGCTCGATCACTGGCTCAAGTCTCGCGGGATTACGCCGCGCATTGTCGGAGAATTCGATGACAGCGCGCTCACGCTCGCTTTCGGCCGCGAAGGCCGCGGTGTGCTGTTCGCCCCCACGGTCCTGGCGGCGCAACTTAAACGCGAACATGGACTGGTGGCGATCGGGCATATAGAGACGATCGTTGAGGAGTTCTTCGCGATTTCCATCGAAAGACGTATCAGCCATCCCGCGATTTCATCGATCATGAATGCCGCGCGGAGTACGTTGTTCAACGGCTGAAAACCCGTCCTCCTTCCATCGCGATGTATGCGGTCAATTTCTTTCAAAGAAATAACAAAAATAACTTACATTACGGTTAGCTTTCAACTATAACGGTCATACGTGTTGCGGACTGCCATGTCGCGTACCACGCCTCAGCCCGTCAGGCATGCCTGCGGGCTTTTTTTTGGCCCTTGAAAAGTCGTCGAGAAAACGTGAGGCGTTCTTTCATATTCCCTTCAGTAATAACCCGATCTGGTGAAAACCCTGTCATTTCTTTCACTTGACTTACTTGATATATCACATATTGTGTATCCCATTGCTACCCCTCAAACGAGACGGCAATGAGGCAGACGTCAATTCGGCGTCCCGAATACAAGGCAGCAAATGCCAAGGAGACAGTGATGGAAACGAATCGCCCGGTAGGAGAGTCGCGCCTGGCATCGCCATGGGTGCAGCTCGTGTTCGGCGTGATCTGCATGGCCATGATCGCGAACATGCAGTACGGCTGGACGCTGTTTGTCAATCCGATCGATGAAAAGCATCACTGGGGCCGCGCGGCCATCCAGGTCGCGTTCACGATTTTCGTCGTGACCGAAACATGGCTTGTTCCAATCGAAGGTTATCTCGTCGATAAATACGGCCCGCGTCCGGTAGTCGTCGTTGGCGGCTTGCTGTGTGCGGCTGCGTGGGTTCTCAATTCGATCTCGGCTTCCTTGCCAATGCTGTACTTCGCGGCCGCAGTCGGTGGCGTGGGCGCGGGCGCCGTGTACGGCACGTGCGTGGGCAACGCGCTCAAGTGGTTTCCGGATCGTCGAGGGCTGGCAGCGGGTATCACCGCGGCGGGTTTCGGCGCCGGGTCGGCCGCGACGGTCGTGCCTATTGCGCACATGATCAAGAACAGCGGCTATGAAGCGACCTTCCTGTGGTTCGGCCTGGGTCAGGGACTGGTCGTGTTCTTCCTCGGCATGGCGCTGTTCGCACCGCCGGCGAGC
>NZ_CAXTGZ010000344.1:0-6537 GCF_964243625.1 uncultured Caballeronia sp. | reverse complement strand
AGACTTCATCCGTCGATACATGCAGGAAGCGAAACGCCACTTGTTCGGCATCGGCTAATGTTCGCCAGTAAGCGAGCGCCGCTTCGAGCAGCGTGAAAGTGCCGACTACGTTGGTCTGCACGAACTCGGCGGGTCGGTCGATCGATCTGTCCACGTGGCTTTCAGCCGCAAAATGTACTACCGCGCGAGGTCTGTGCTGAGCGAGCAGCGCGTCAATCGCCGCGCGATCGCAGATGTCGGCGCGTACAAAAACGTGATTCCGGTTGTGCTGCAGAGGATGCAGCGTGGACAGGTTGCCGGCATAGGTCAGCTTGTCGACGTTGAGCACAGCCTCGCTCGACGCGCTGAGCCACTCAAGCACGAAGTTCGCGCCGATAAACCCAGCCCCACCCGTAACAAGGATCATGTCAATGCCCGGGCGTAAGCCCCTCGAGGTCTGCGGACTCGGCAGGCACTTCTTCTTGCGTCGCAGTCGCGGTCACCGCACTCAGCCCCGCCTGCATCCGTCTCAACGCGCTTTCAATTGCCGCCTGTGCCTCTTTCGCCAGCCCCCGCCGATCATCCCCCGCGGCGAGCGCATCGCAGACATAAAGATGCGCGGTCAGCGGCCTGGCATGCAGCATCGCATTCAATGTGAAACTAAGCGTCAGGTCATCGATATAAGCCGGCGCTTCCGACTGCCGTCCACTGCCATCCTCGTACATCAAGCAAATCGGCTGAACGTGACAGCCCGCCGACACCGCCGCCTGAAACAGATTCGAATGAAACGGCAGCAAGTCCTTGCCCGACGATGTCGTCCCTTCTGGAAACACGCACATCAACTCGCCGCGCTTCAACCGTTCGGACAGCTCATGCATGATCCGCTTCGCATCGCTGCGTTTTTCGCGCTGGAGAAAGATCGTGTCTAGTTGCTGCGCAAGCCAGCCGACGATCGGCCACTGACGCACTTCGGCCTTCGATACAAACGGCGTTGGCCGCCATGCATTCACCACGTATATATCGATCCACGAAACGTGATTTCCGACAACCAGCGCGCCGCTATCGAGCCGCGCCTGATCGTTATGGACGACGAGTTTCATGCCGCATCGGCGCAACATCTCGACGGACCACGCGCGGTTCAATTCCATCCGCGTTTGGGGCGTCGCGTCGGGAAAACGCGTCGCCACGGTGAACATGCCGTGCAGCAGATGCGCAAAGATGCGGAGCTTGCGGATGGCGAGCATGGTCTCTCGATCCTCAGCCGGGAAGTGCTTCATAGGCAATGTGCCCGGCCACGATCGTCGCCCTTACCCGCGCCGGCAGCTCGTAGCCGAGGAACGGCGAGTTATGTCCCTGGCTCTTCAGCTTTGCCGGTTCGACCTGCCATTCGGCGGCGGGATCGAAGAGACAGAGGTCGGCGGTATCGCCCACCGCAATGCGTCCCGCGTTCAGCTTGAGCACGCCGGCCGGCGAATTCGTAATGCGCGTCAGCGCCTTCGACAGCGGCACGTTCGCCTCGCGCGCCCACTTCACGGTCAGCGACAACAGCAACTCGAGACCCGTCGCGCCCGGGGTAGCTTCGGCGAAGGGCAGCAGCTTTTCGTCGTCATCGAGCGGGGTGTGATCGGAACAGATTGCATCGATGGTGCCATCGGCCAGACCCGCGCGAATCGCATCGCGATCACGCTGCGAGCGCAGCGGCGGATCGAGACGAAACTGCGAGTTGAAATAGCCGATGTCCATGTCCGTCAGATGAACATGGTTGATGGTGACATCGCAGGTCACGGCGAGACCTTCGGCCTTCGCCTGCCGCATCAGCGCCACGCCCGCCGCCGACGACAAGTGCGACAAGTGCACGCGCGCGCCCGACACGCGGACCAGCTCGAAGATGGTATGCAACGCGATGGTTTCGGCCGACACCGGCACGCCCGACAACCCCAGCCGCGACGCCACCGCGCCACTTGCCGCCACGCCGCCGCTCGCCATGTAGCTGTCTTGCGGACGCAGCCAGACGGCATAACCGTAAGTGGTCGCATATTGCAGCGCGCGCAAGAGCGTGCGGGTGTTCACGATCGGCGTATCGGCCTGTGAAAATCCGACGCAACCCGACCCGGTCAACTCGACCATTTCGGTGATCGCCTCGCCTTTGAGCCCGACGGTCAGCGCACCCAGCGGATACACGTGCGCCTTGTTCAGCTTGTGCGCGCGAAAACGCAGCATTTCGACAAGACCGGGTTCATCGAGAACGGGATCGGTGTCCGGCGGACACACGAGACTCGTCACACCGCCGGCTGCAGCGGCGGCCATTTCGGATTCCAGCGTGGCCTTGTGCTCGAACCCGGGTTCGCGAAGCCGTGCGCTCAAATCCACAAAACCCGGCGATACCACAAGGCCCTTTGCATCGATGATACGTGCCGCGTGAAACTCGGCGGGCGCACTGCCGATTCCCACGATCTTCCCCTCATCGATAAACACATCGGCGAGTGTTTCGGTGCCCGCGGCCGGGTCGATGACCGTGCCGCCCTGAATATGTATTTGCATTGGCTTAATCACTATTCCCGGCAACGATGCCCATTACCGCCATGCGCACGGCGATCCCGAAGGTGACCTGGTTGAGAATCACGGACTGCGGGCCATCGGCGACTTGCGAATCGATTTCGACGCCACGATTCATCGGTCCCGGATGCATCACGATGGCATCGGGCGCGGCGAGCGCAAGACGCTCGGGTGTGAGTCCCCACGACTTGAAGTACTCCTGCGCCGACGGCAGCAACGCGCCGCTCATGCGCTCGTTCTGCAACCGCAGCATGATGATCACATCGACGTCCTTCAGGCCTTCGTCGAGGTTGTGATACACGTGCACGCCCATCTCGTTCAGGTTGCTCGGCAACAAGGTGCGCGGCCCGATGGCGCGCACTTCGGGCACGCCGAGCGTGGTCAGCGCATGGATGTCGGAGCGCGCCACCCGCGAATGCAGGATGTCGCCGACAATCGCCACACGCAGGTTCCTGAAGTCCTTCTTGTAGTGACGGATCGTGTACATGTCGAGCAGGCCTTGCGTCGGATGCGCATGACGCCCGTCGCCGGCGTTGATCACGTGCACATGCGGCGCGCAATGCTCGGCGATCAGATACGGCGCCCCGCTCGACGCATGACGCACGACGAACATGTCGGCGTGCATCGCGGAAAGATTGTTGATGGTGTCGAGCAGCGATTCGCCCTTGCTCGTGGACGACGCATTGATGTTCAGGTTCAGCACGTCCGCCGACAATCGCTTCGCGGCGATCTCGAACGTGGTTCGCGTGCGCGTGGAGTTTTCGAAGAACAGGTTGAAGACCGACTTGCCGCGCAACAGCGGCACTTTCTTGATCTCACGGTCGGTCACGCTGACGAACTGTTCGGCGGTATCGAGAATATGCGTGACGATGGCGCGCGGCAGGCCTTCAATGGTGAGCAGATGCTTGAGTTCGCCGTTTTTGGTGAGCTGCGGATTGCCTTTGAGAAAGCCTGGGCGCGTCACCGCCGGCTTCCTGTCCGGCGCGCTGCTTTCGGCAGAACCCTGAGTGGCCATGTTCATGTGGATCCTGGTGGTGCTTGATTCGTGACAAGAAGAAATGCGTACCGCGCGTGCTCAGTCGGTGCCTGCTTATTCCGTGCGAGCTTCGGTGCTGAACGAAAGCGTGCCGTCGTCGCGCTGCGTGAGCACGAGATTGGCACTCGCCGATACATCCACCACACCGCCCGTAAAGCGCGCCGCCATGGGCAACTCGCGGCCGCCGCGATCGGCGAGCACAGCGAGTTCCACCTGCGCGGGACGGCCGTAATCGTAGAGCTCGTTGACCGCTGCGCGCACGGTGCGTCCGGTGGACAGCACGTCGTCGATCAGCAGGATTTTCGCGTTATCGATTTCGAACGGCAGGGACGTCGGGCTCGCCTGACTATGCAGGCCTTTCTTGGCGTAGTCATCGCGATGCAGCGCCACGTTCACCACGCCGAACTGCGCCACGTTCAGGTCTTTCGCGAGCCGCGTGGCGAGCCACACACCGCCGCTGTAAATACCGGCGAGCACCGGACCACCCGCTTGCGAGAGCGACTCGCCGTAAGCCGCGCGAATCTGCCCGAGCAACTCGCGATACAACGCCTCGGCGTCAATGGAACTCATGATTGATCGTCGGAAAGTTGGTCGAAATACTGTTGGAGAATGACGCGGGCGGCTTCGGCATCGATATCGTCATAGCGGCCCTTCGCGTTCATCTTCACGCCGTTGCGTTTCAATTCGGCCTTCGCTTCCACCGACGAATACCGCTCGTCCACCCAGCTCACCGGCACGCTGAACCGGCCGTTCAACTGATTGCCGAAGCGCGTGGCGAGCTGCGTCATTTCGTGCGGCGTGCCGTCGGGGTGCATCGGCAAACCAACGATCACCGTGCGCGGATTCCATTCTGCAATCAACTGCCCGACCGCCTCGAACCGATACTCCCGGCTGCGGTTTTCAAGCACCGTCAACGCCCGCGCATGGCGCGTCAAAGTATTGCCAACCGCGACGCCGATGCGCTTTTCGCCGTAATCGAAGGCGAGCAACGTAGCTTCGATACGGCTTCCAGCCTGGCCGTCACCCGTCATGCGTGGCCCGCTTCGCCCGACAACATGGAAAGCGACACGCCCAGCAACGACAGCGCCGCCTGCAACTTGTCCTCGGCGGGTACGTCGAAGACGATGCGCGGATCAGCTTCGACCGTCAGCCAGCCGTTCTTCGCGATTTCCTCTTCGAGCTGCCCCGCGCCCCAGCCGGCATGGCCGAGCGTGAGCAGGAAGCGCTCGGGACCCTTGCCGCTTGCGACCGCCTCGAGCACGTCTTTCGACGTGGTCATGGCGAGGCCGCCCGGCACGCTCATGGACGATGTATAGACATCGCCGTCGGCGGGATCGTGGAGCACGAAACCGCGCTCGGTCTGCACCGGTCCGCCGAAATAGACGGGCAAATGCACGAGCGGCTCGATCTCGAGCTTCAGGTCGATACGGTTGAAAAGCGATTGGAGGTCGATGTCGGTCGGCCGGTTGATCACCAGGCCGAGCGCACCACGCTCGCTGTGATCGCAAAGGTAGACTACAGTCCCCGAGAACGTGGGATCGGCCATGCTGGGCATGGCGATCAGGAACTGATTCGTCAAATTGATGCGATCGGGTGTCTTGGACATAATTCGGATTTTAACAAAGGCGATACTTGATGGCCGACTTTGAACTGGGGCTAGTCTGGTTTCGACGAGACCTGCGCGTGGCAGACCATGCTGCACTCTATCACGCACTAACACGCTGTCGCCGGGTGCTGTGCGCCTTCGTTTTCGACCGCGAAATTCTGTCGCCTCTGCCGAAAAACGATCGGCGCGTACCGTTCATTCACGCAAGTGTGATTGAACTGGACCAAACCCTGCGCGAGGCTGGCGGCGGGCTGATGGTGCGTCACGGCATGCCGTCGCATAAAATTCCCGAACTCGTGCGCGAATGCGGCGTGAACGCCGTGTTCGCCAATCGCGATTATGAGCCGTCGGCCAAAGCGCGCGACGAGGGTATCGAGAAAAAGCTGGCGAGCGCCGATGTTGCGTTTTTCACGTTCAAGGACCAGACCATTTTCCATCAGGACGACGTGCTGACCGGCGCCGGCAAGCCGTACACGGTTTTTACGCCGTACAAGCGCAACTGGCTGGCATCGCTTACGCCGGATGCGCTGAAACCGTATGCGTCGGAGGAAAATCTCTCGGCGTTGGCGAAGTCGCCGGCGGGCGTGAAGCACGGGATTCCATCGCTGGAGTCGCTTGGGTTCAGCAAGGAGCACGCGCCTGCGTTGCCCGCAGGCACGAGCGGCGCGTACCAGCTTTTCGACGACTTCCGCGACCGCATGACCGACTACGACCGGACGCGAGACTTTCCAGGAGTCAAGGGGCCGAGCTATCTCAGCGTGCACTTGAGGCACGGCACCATTTCCATACGCGCCCTCGCGCGGACCGCGCACGACGCCCAACGCCACGGCAATCGCGGCGCGGAAACATGGCTGTCCGAACTCATCTGGCGCGACTTTTATTTCTCCGTACTGCACCATTTTCCACAAGTCGGCGTGCCCGGCGACCACAAGGCATTCAAGCCGGTGTACGACCGCATCGAATGGGAAACCGGTGAGGTAGCTGACAGCAACTTCGCCGCGTGGTGCGAAGGCCGCACGGGCTATCCGCTGGTCGATGCCGCCATGCGCCAGATCAACTCTTCCGGCTATATGCACAACCGGCTGCGGATGGTCGTTGCGAGTTTTCTGACAAAGGATCTCGGGCTGGACTGGCGTCGCGGAGAACGGTATTTCGAGTCGCTGCTGAACGACTTCGAGTTGTCATCGAATAATGGGGGGTGGCAATGGGCGTCGTCCAGCGGCTGCGACGCCCAGCCGTATTTCCGCATTTTCAATCCGATCACGCAGTCGGAGAAATTCGATGCCAAGGGAAAGTTCATCCGCCATTACGTGCCCGAACTCGCCGCGCTCTCGGACAAGGACATCCACGCGCCGTGGAA
>NZ_CAXTGZ010000343.1:0-6538 GCF_964243625.1 uncultured Caballeronia sp. | reverse complement strand
CGGGCATCGCGTTTATAAGAACTACGACCCGCGCGCGAAGCTGATGCGTGAAACGTGCCATGAAGTGCTGGAAGAACTGGGTCTGCACGATGACCCGTTGTTCAAGCTTGCAATGGCGCTGGAAAAGATTGCGCTGGAAGACGAGTACTTTGTGTCGCGTAAGCTGTATCCGAATGTCGATTTCTATTCGGGTATTGTTCAGCGCGCGCTGGGTATTCCGACCGCTATGTTTACGTGCGTGTTTGCAATGGCGCGTACCGTGGGCTGGATCGCGCAGTGGAACGAAATGATCGCTGATCCGGAACAGAAGATTGGCCGTCCGCGTCAGTTGTTCATCGGCGATACGCCGCGTGAAGCGAAGGCGATTGACAAGCGTTAAGTTGCATAAGCCAGTTGTTTGAACAAAGCCCCAGCGGGCATCCGCTGGGGCTTTTTGCATTTCGGAGCGGTATCGCTACGCTCGCCCCGGCTCCCGCTCCGTCTCACCTTAAACACAACTTGCCCGGGCCAAAACTCACTCGAACACGATGTTTATCAACATCCGAATTGTGTAGTAATGCCAAGATATCCGGGCTTACTGACCCTGCGGGTATTACCCGCATCTTGTTTGAGGAGCTTCCAATGTTTCCCGAATTCCGCGACCTGATTTCCACACTCAAAACCGAAGACGCGCATTTCGCCCGGCTGTTCCAGCGTCACAACGAACTGGACCATCAGATCAAGAACATGGAGAACGGGCCGTCGCCGGCGGATGGACGTTCTATCGAAACGCTCAAGAAGGAAAAGTTGCTGCTGAAGGACAAGATCTATGTCGTCTTGAAAAAGGCTGCTACGCCAGCTTGAGCAAGGAGTGCCCCGAACGACCTGGACACTCGGGGCACCTGGTTATAAGGAAAAGACTTTGACATCACAGCACGACAAATTCGATGCTCGCGACTCAGCCGTAAGAAACGTTGCGCGCGGCGACGTACTGCCGACCAGCACGCCGCGCGCCGCGCAGATCGATGAAACAAGCCGCGGTATCGATGCAGCCAATGAACACATTGCAAGCACCGTACAGCATGTGCTGTCGACCAGCGCCACGCATGATCCGGCCGCGCTGATGGAGACCATCAAGAGCTTGATGAGCGGTCTCTCACCCGATGAGGCCGCGACGTTCCGTAGCATCATGCTCGAGGGTGATCCCGCGTTGTGGCAAACACGTGCCTCGCGTCATCCTGACAACGAGTTGGCGCGGAATTGGCGCACGGGAAGGTACCCATATCGGAATCTGATGTCGCGGCGCGGGTATGAGAAGCAGAAGTATGCGCTGCAGGTGGAACTGCTGAAACTGCAGGCGTGGGTGCGGGAGACGGGCGAACGTCTGGTGATCGTATTCGAAGGACGCGATGCAGCGGGGAAGGGCGGCGCCATCAAGCGGTTCATGGAGCACATGAACCCTCGCGGTGCGCGCGTCGTTGCGCTTGAAAAGCCGTCGGAATCCGAGCGCGGCCAATGGTATTTCCAGCGATACGTGCAGCATCTACCGACATCGGGTGAAATCGTTTTGTTCGATCGTTCCTGGTACAACCGCGCCGGCGTAGAGCGCGTGATGGGTTTTTGCTCGGACCAGGAATATAACGATTTCATGCAGCAGGTTCCGGAGTTTGAACGCCAGCTTGTTTGTAGCGGAATCCACGTGGTCAAGTTCTGGTTCTCAGTAAGCCGGGATGAGCAGCGCCGGCGTTTCAAGGAGCGCGAGATTCATCCGCTCAAGCAGTGGAAACTGAGCCCGGTCGATCTGGCATCGCTGGATAAATGGGACGAATACACCGCAGCGAAAGAAGCGATGTTCGCGCAAACAGATACGGCCGATTGCCCTTGGGCGGTGGTTTTATCGGATTGCAAGAAACGGGCGCGGCTTAATGCAATGCGCCATGTGTTGCATAAACTGCCGTACACGAACCGCGATATGCGGGCAATCGGGACGGTTGATCCGTTGATCGTGGGGCGGGCGTTGTAAATAACTGGCAGTGCAAGGTAAGCGGGCGAAAGCGCAGATAGCGTTATCGCCCTTTTTCATTGGCGGCTGATTATTCATATCCGCCTGCGCAGCGTCGAAGGGTTCCATGCAGCCCGGTATTCCCCATACAGGTAGCACAACTACCACCCTAACCCCATGTTTTATATCGGTTTTTCCCCGAGTGGCAGCGCAATGCGCCGATCTGCGTGGCATAATCATCAAACCAAAAAACATACCCCGCAGTTACAACCGTCAAAAAGACCATGGCCCAGACGCTCTACGACAAGTTGTGGAATTCACATGTGATCCACACCGAGGACGACGGCACGTCCATCCTTTACATCGATCGTCATTTGTTGCATGAAGTGACGAGCCCGCAAGCGTTCGAAGGCCTGAAGCTGGCCGAGCGGCCGGTCTGGCGCATCAGCGCGAACCTGGCTGTGTCGGACCACAACGTGCCCACGACCGACCGTTCGCACGGCATCGCGGATCCGATCTCGAAGCTGCAAGTCGATACGCTCGATGACAATTGCGACGCCTACGGCATCACGCAGTTCAAGATGAACGACTTGCGGCAGGGCATCGTGCATATCATCGGGCCGGAACAAGGTGCGACGCTCCCGGGCATGACCATCGTTTGCGGCGATTCGCACACGTCCACGCACGGCGCGTTCGGCGCGCTGGCGCACGGCATCGGCACGTCGGAAGTCGAGCACGTCCTCGCCACGCAAACGCTGCTGCAAAAGAAAAGCAAGAACATGCTCGTCAAGGTCGAAGGTCCGCTGCCGCGCGGCTGTACGGCGAAAGACATCGTGCTGGCGATCATCGGCAAGATCGGGACGGCCGGCGGCAATGGTTATGCCATCGAATTCGGCGGCTCGACCATCCGTTCGCTTTCAATGGAAGGCCGCATGACGGTCTGCAACATGGCCATCGAAGCCGGCGCGCGGGCTGGCATGGTCGCGGTCGATGAAACCACCATCGACTACCTCAAAGACCGGCCTTTCTCACCGCAAGGCGTGGAGTTCGAGCAAGCTGCCACCTATTGGCGCGGTTTTACCTCCGACGCCGACGCAAAATTCGACCGCGTTGTGGAATTGAACGCCGCCGAAATTGTGCCGCAGGTGACGTGGGGTACATCGCCGGAAATGGTGGTGTCCATCGACGGCCGGGTGCCCGATCCCGAACGCGAGAAGGATCCGGTCAAGCGTGACGCCATCGAACGCGCGTTGAAGTACATGGCGCTCGAACCGAACACGCCGATGCAATCCATCAAGCCGGACAAGATTTTTATCGGCTCGTGCACGAACGCGCGGATCGAGGACTTGCGTGCAGCCGCGTATGTAGTGAAGACGCTTGGCCGCCGCGTGGCATCGAATATCCGTTTGGCGATGGTCGTGCCGGGCTCCGGTCTCGTAAAGGCGCAAGCCGAGCGCGAAGGACTGGACAAGGTGTTTACCGATGCCGGCTTCCAGTGGCGTGAACCCGGTTGCTCGATGTGCCTCGCCATGAACGCCGACCGGCTGGATCCGGGCGAGCGTTGCGCGTCGACATCGAATCGCAATTTCGAAGGGCGTCAAGGCGCGGGCGGACGCACGCATCTGGTGAGCCCGGCGATGGCGGCGGCAGCGGCCATCGAAGGTCATTTCGTCGATATCCGCGAGCTCGCATGAAACGCGTTGCAACTTTACTGGTGTTGATCGGTGTCGTCCACGGCGCAGCGGGCTGCAACACGGTCCACGGCTTCGGCGAGGACGTGCGCGCCACCGGCAACGCAATCAGCAACGCGGCCAAATAAACCCAACCGGTTACGGATCATGGAAAAATTCACTGTACATAGCGGGCTCGTGGCGCCGCTGGATCGCGCGAATGTCGACACGGACGCGATCATCCCCAAGCAGTTTCTCAAGTCGATCAAGCGCACGGGCTTCGGCCCCAACGCGTTCGATGAATGGCGTTATCTTGATGTCGGCGAACCCGGCCAGGACAATTCGAAGCGCCCGCTGAATCCCGATTTCGTGCTGAACCAGGCGCGTTACAAGGGCGCGTCGATCTTGCTGGCGCGCGAGAATTTCGGCTGCGGCAGTTCGCGTGAACACGCGCCGTGGGCGCTGGACCAGTACGGCTTTCGCGCGATCATCGCGCCGAGTTTTGCGGATATCTTCTTCAATAACTGCTTCAAGAACGGTCTGCTGCCAATCGTGCTGACGGACAGCCAGGTCGACAAGCTGTTCAACGAAACCTACGCGTTCAACGGCTTCACGCTCACAGTGGACCTCGAGCGCCAGGTCGTGCTGGCGGGCAACGGCACGGAATATCCGTTCGAAGTGCCGGGTTTCCGCAAGTTCTGCCTGCTGAACGGTTTCGACGATATCGCCCTCACGCTGCGTCACGCCGACAAGATCAAGCAATTCGAAAACGAACGCCTCGTGAAGCAGCCGTGGCTGAATAACCGCCTCGTGCGCTAAAAACGAACCAACAAAGACAAGGAAACACCATGAAGATTGCAGTGCTGCCCGGCGATGGCATCGGTCCGGAGATCATCAAGGAAGCCGTCAAGGTCCTGAACGCGCTCGGCGAGAAGTTCGAGATCGAAGAGGCGCCGGTCGGCGGCGCGGGTTACGAGGCGAGCGGTCATCCGCTGCCGGACGCGACGCTCGCGCTGGCGAAGGCATCGGATGCAATCCTGTTCGGCGCCGTGGGCGACTGGAAATACGATTCGCTCGAGCGCGCGCTGCGTCCCGAGCAAGCCATTCTCGGTCTGCGCAAGCATCTGCAATTATTCGCAAACTTCCGTCCGGCTATCTGCTACCCGGAGCTGACGGCAGCTTCGTCGCTGAAACCGGAGATCGTGGCCGGACTGGATATCCTGATCATCCGCGAACTAAATGGCGATATCTATTTCGGCCAGCCGCGCGGCGTGCGTTCGTCGCCGGATGGCTTGTTCGAAGGCGCGAAGGAAGGTTTCGACACGATGCGTTATTCGGAGCCGGAAGTGCGCCGCATCGCACACGTGGCGTTTCAGGCCGCGCAAAAGCGGGCGAAGAAGCTGACGAGCGTCGATAAAGCCAACGTGCTCGAAACGTCGCAATTGTGGCGTGACGTGATGATCGATGTATCGAAGGAATATGCGGACGTCGAGCTGTCGCACATGTACGTGGACAACGCGGCCATGCAACTGGTGAAGGCGCCGAAAGCGTTCGACGTGGTCGTGACCGGCAACATGTTCGGCGACATTCTCTCGGACGAAGCGGCCATGTTGACGGGATCTATCGGCATGTTGCCCTCGGCTTCGCTCGATAAAAATAACAAGGGCTTGTACGAGCCGTCGCATGGATCGGCTCCGGATATCGCCGGCAAGGGCGTGGCGAATCCGCTCGCGACCATCCTGTCCGCCGCGATGATGCTGCGTTATTCGCTCGGCAAGACGGAGCAGGCGGACCGCATTGAAACGGCCGTGAAGAAGGTGCTGGCACAAGGTTTCCGCACGGGCGATATCGCCACGCAGGACGGTCGCACGGTCGGCACGAAGGAAATGGGCGACGCGGTTCTCGCAGCCCTTTAAGCTTCTTCGGCACCGCAACTCGCTTTTCCGTTGGATGCATCAGCGAAAAATTCCCGCGGAAAAGCGTCTCGCGATCGACGCGTTATCAAGATACCGTCGATCGCGACATTTCATCTCGATTCGTCGCTATTGACGCATGAAACACGTCGAAACAGCGTGTTTTGTTCCCTGCGGGAGACGAATATGCGGGTTATCGTGTAGACTCTTTTGTTATGGCGAAGATCTCCAAAATCTCTCAGGACTCGATTTCATGCGGCGGCATTGAAGGCGCCCGCACGAATCGTCTCGCCATTACGCGTTTGAGCACCGTCACGTGCCTCAAACGCATTACGAAAACCATTTCCCTCAAAACGATCACGTTCCGCTGATCGCCTGTCGTGTCCGCCCATCTTCCCCGCGCGGTCACGCCGGCGGAGGGTCTGGCTGAAGCGGGGAAGTGTCCACAATAAAGGTTAGTCATGAACGTAGGTCTCGTTGGTTGGCGCGGCATGGTCGGCAGCGTCCTGATGCAGCGCATGCAGCAGGAAGGCGATTTCGACCTGATCGAACCGGTGTTTTTCAGCACCAGCAATGCGGGCGGCAATGCGCCGTCGTTCGCGAAAAACGAGACGAAACTCAAAGATGCGACAAGTATTGACGACCTGAAAAAGTGCGACGCGATCATTACGTGCCAGGGCGGCGACTACACGAACGACGTATTTCCGAAGTTGCGCGCCGCCGGCTGGAAGGGTTACTGGATCGATGCGGCTTCGTCGCTGCGCATGAAGGACGACGCGGTCATCATTCTCGATCCGGTGAACCTGAACGTCATCAAGGATTCGCTGGTGAAGGGCGGCCGGAATTTTATCGGCGGGAATTGCACGGTCAGCCTGATGCTGATGGCGCTCGGCGGCTTGTTCAATCACAAGCTGGTCGAATGGACGACCGCCATGACGTATCAGGCGGCTTCCGGCGCGGGCGCGCAGAACATG
>NZ_CAXTGZ010000342.1:0-6541 GCF_964243625.1 uncultured Caballeronia sp. | reverse complement strand
CCGTGAAGGCGGTCGTACCGTCGGCGCCGGTGTCGTGGCCAAGGTTCTCGAGTAAGTCGAGCAACGCCAGAAATTGCTCGATAGTCTGTAGTTTTCGGGGTTAGCGAAATTGCTGACCCCAACTGGTTTAGGGGTATAGCTCAACTGGCAGAGCGTCGGTCTCCAAAACCGAAGGTTGGGGGTTCGATTCCCTCTGCCCCTGCCACAATCTTGCGTCTCAGGGCGCTGCTTAAGGTGTTATGGCGAATCCTTCCGTCGAAACTGTAAATACTTCCGGCGACAAGTTGATGTTGACCGCGGGCGTATTGTTGGTCTTGGCCGGGTTCGTAGGTTTCTTCTGGCTCAGTGGCCAGGAGTGGTACGTTCGCGGCGCCGCGCTGGCTGTCGGCTTGATCGCGGGTGTCGCGGTCGGTCTTCTCTCCGCACCGGGAAAAGGTTTTATCGCCTTTGCCAAAGATTCGTACAAAGAAGTCCGCAAGGTGGTGTGGCCGACGCGTAAGGAAGCCACGCAAACCACTTTGGTGGTCTTTGCATTTGTGCTTGTCATGGCAATCTTCTTGTGGCTTAGCGATAAGTCGATCGAGTGGGTGATATTCTCGGTAATTCTGGGTTGGAGATGATATGAGCGAAGCACAGGCATCACCAGGCGGAAAACGTTGGTACGTCGTGCACGCCTACTCCGGCATGGAGAAGAGCGTGCAACGTGCGCTTCAAGAGCGTATCGACCGCGCCGGCATGCAGGATCAGTTTGGTCAAATCCTCGTCCCGACCGAAGAAGTCGTGGAAGTGAAGGGCGGTCACAAGTCTGTGACTGAGCGTCGTTTCTTTCCGGGCTATGTGCTCGTCGAGATGGAAATGACGGACGAGACGTGGCACTTGGTAAAGAACACGGCCAAGGTGACAGGTTTCGTTGGCGGGGCGCGCAATCGTCCGAGCCCGATCTCTCCGCGTGAAGTGGAAAAGATCATGTCGCAGATGCAGGAAGGCGTGGAGAAGCCGCGCCCGAAGACCCTGTTCGAAGTAGGCGAGATGGTGCGGGTCAAGGAAGGCCCGTTCACGGACTTCAACGGCAACGTCGAAGAGGTGAACTACGAAAAGTCGCGGGTTCGCGTATCGGTGACGATTTTCGGACGTTCAACGCCGGTAGAGCTTGAGTTTGGTCAGGTAGAAAAGGTTTAACAGGTACCCGTTGTTCGCCGCGCTCGAAGTGTGAACTTCGTAGCGCGGTTCGCGCTTACAGTCCGCATATGACTGTTGAGGAGCGTCAGTAGCCATTTTGGCGAGCGCGCGTTATCACTCACCGAACGCTAACGCGTTCTGCAGAGGTTTTCAACATGGCAAAGAAAATCATCGGCTTTATCAAACTGCAGATTCCTGCAGGTAAAGCCAATCCGTCACCGCCGGTTGGTCCGGCACTGGGCCAGCGCGGCCTGAACATCATGGAGTTCTGCAAGGCGTTCAACGCGCAGACTCAATCGATGGAGCCGGGTCTGCCCGTGCCGGTGGTCATTACGGCATTCGCGGACAAGAGCTTCACGTTCATCATGAAGACGCCGCCGGCTACCGTTCTGATCAAGAAGGCTGCGGCCATCCAGAAGGGTTCGCCGAAGCCGCACGTCGACAAGGTCGGCAATATCACGCGCGCGCAAGCTGAAGAAATCGCAAAGACCAAGATGCCTGACCTTACGGCAGCAGACCTGGATGCAGCGGTTCGTACGATCGCAGGCAGCGCCCGTTCGATGGGCATCACCGTGGAGGGCGTTTAAATGGCTAAGCTTTCCAAGCGTCTCCAAGCGCTGGCTACCAAGGTAGACCGCATGAAGCTGTACCCGGTCGACGACGCTCTGTCGATTGTAAAAGAGTGCGCAAGCGCCAAGTTCGATGAATCCATCGACGTGGCTGTGCAACTCGGCATCGATGCGAAGAAGTCGGATCAGGTGGTTCGCGGTTCCGTCGTGTTGCCTGCCGGTACCGGCAAGTCGGTTCGCGTTGCTGTGTTTGCGCAAGGCGAAAAGGCTGAGCAAGCTCGTGCGGCTGGTGCAGAAGTGGTCGGCATGGAAGACCTGGCAGAACAGGTCAAGGCCGGTAACCTTAATTTCGACGTCGTGATCGCTTCGCCGGACACGATGCGCGTTGTCGGTACGCTCGGTCAGATCCTCGGCCCGCGCGGCCTGATGCCGAACCCGAAGGTCGGCACGGTAACGGCTGACGTTGCCCAGGCAGTTCGCAACGCCAAGGCTGGTCAGGTTCAGTTCCGCGTTGACAAAGGCGGGATCATCCACGCAACCATCGGCCGTGCATCGTTTGAGCCGGCGTCGTTGCGTCAGAATTTGTCGGCACTGGTGGACGCTCTGCAAAAGGCCAAGCCGGCGACCAGCAAGGGCGTGTATCTGCGCAAGATCGCATTGTCGAGCACCATGGGTGTCGGCGTGCGTGTCGATCACGCAACGCTCTCGCAGTAAAGAATCATGCAGCGGTTCACGTTGATTCGTGAACCGGTGTTAAGGGCTTTGGGCGGTTGCAAGCTGCGGTCTGGCGGGCAACCGGTTGTCAAAGACCGTTGGCGGAAGCGCAGCAATCAGGCGTGACCTTAATGTAAGCCAACGCAGATGGCGAACCCGGAACAGTTTTGGTGTGGTTGAAGTCGGTTGTCGCGTGTCGTGAGATACGCACTAGCCGGTCGAAATACTCCTGACAGGTCGGACGCCGTTGTTGAACGCGATGCGCTAAGTTGGCGCATCGAATCTGGAGGTTTAACCGTGCCACTGAACAAAGAAGACAAGCAGGCAGTTGTCGCTGAAGTCGCCGCGCAAGTCGCGAAGGCTCAGACGATGGTGCTCGCTGAGTATCGTGGAATTGCGGTTGGCGATCTGACCAAGCTGCGCGCGAAAGCGCGCGAGCAACAAGTGTATCTTCGCGTGTTGAAAAACACGCTGGCGCGTCGCGCTGTCGAAGGTACGCCGTTCGCTCCGCTGGCTGAGCAGATGACTGGTCCCCTGATCTACGGCATCTCTGAAGATGCAATTGCTGCTGCCAAGGTCGTTCACGACTTCGGCAAAACCAATGACAAGTTGATCATCAAGGCCGGTTCCTACGAAGGCAACGTGATGGACAAGGCGGCTGTGCAAGCACTCGCCAACATCCCGAGCCGCGAAGAACTGCTCTCCAAGTTGTTGTACGTCATGCAAGCTCCTGTTGCCGGCTTCGCGCGCGCTTTGGCCGCGCTTGCCGAAAAGAAGGGTGGCGGCGCAGAAGCTCCGGCTGAAGCGCAACCGGAAGCTGCTGCTTAACGTACCGCGCTTGGTTGCCTGGTTAGGCTTACAAGATCGCTGGCTGTATCCGAATTCAATTTAGGAGTATTTCAAATGGCAATCGCAAAAGATGACATCCTCGAAGCAGTAAGCTCGATGTCGGTTCTGGAACTGAACGAGCTGGTCAAGGCGTTCGAAGAGAAGTTTGGCGTGTCGGCTGCTGCCGTAGCTGTTGCTGGCCCTGCTGGTGCCGCTGCAGTTGCTGAAGAGCAAACCGAGTTCACGGTGAACCTGGTCGAAATCGGCGCGAACAAGGTGTCGGTGATTAAGGCTGTTCGCGAACTGACGGGTCTTGGCCTGAAGGAAGCGAAGGACCTGGTTGACGGTGCACCGAAGCCTGTTAAGGAATCGGTACCGAAGGCTGCTGCTGAAGAAGCGAAGAAGAAGCTGGAAGAAGCAGGCGCGAAGGCTGAAATCAAGTAAGTTCGGCTGCGCTTTGCTAAGGCTGGCGGTCTATGACCGCCGGCCTTTTTCTGCTTTGTAGGGACTAGGTTTCAAGTCGTTGGTTTCAGTAACTATGACCACGTAGAAGCCAAAGAAAATCATCGGTTGGGAAGGTTTGCCGATTCTTTTCTTTGTCTTCTGAAGCGACTGCAGAAGGCAAGTTTGGTCGGGTAGCGGGAAACATAGGCATCCGCTGCCGTCAGCCAGCGGTTGGTAGCGGCCAACCACCAAGCTTCTAGGCTCGTCGTCCCTCCCCGGGACGTATGGCGAGTCTCAGTCGGTGAACACCGGGTCGTGTCATCGAGGTATCCCGCCTCGGCAACGCCCGTAGTGATTCGGAGATCGTATGCAATATTCCTTCACCGAGAAGAAGCGTATTCGCAAGAGTTTCGCGAAACGCCCCATCGTTCACCAGGTTCCCTTTCTGCTGGCTACCCAGCTTGAATCATTCAGCACCTTTCTGCAAGAGACCACCAGCGCAACACAGCGCAAAGCGGAAGGGTTGCAAGCAGCGTTTTCGTCGGTGTTCCCAATCGTTTCGCACAACGGGTTTGCGCGTCTCGAGTTCGTAAGCTACATGCTCTCGCCGCCGGCATTCAACATCAAGGAATGTCAGCAGCGTGGTTTGACGTACTGCTCCGCCCTGCGCGCCAAGGTGCGCCTGGTGCTGCTCGACAAGGAATCGCCGAGCAAGCCGGTCGTCAAGGAAGTGAAGGAGCAAGAAGTCTACATGGGCGAAATGCCGCTCATGACGCCGACCGGTTCGTTCGTCATCAACGGCACGGAACGCGTGATCGTGTCCCAGTTGCATCGTTCGCCTGGTGTGTTCTTCGAGCACGACAAGGGCAAGACGCACAGCTCGGGCAAGCTGCTGTTCTCGGCTCGTATCATCCCTTACCGTGGTTCGTGGCTCGACTTCGAATTCGACCCGAAGGACGTGCTGTATTTCCGCGTCGACCGCCGCCGGAAAATGCCGGTGACGATCCTGCTGAAGGCTATAGGCCTGACGCCGGAACAGATCCTCGCGAACTTCTTCGTATTCGATAACTTCGCGCTGATGGGCGAAGGCGCGCAAATGGAATTCGTGCCGGAGCGTCTGCGCGGCGAAGTCGCGCGTTTCGACATCCAGGATCGCGAAGGCAACGTCATTGTCCAGAAGGACAAGCGGATCAACGCCAAGCACATTCGCGACCTCGAAGCCGCAAAGACGAAGTTCATCTCGGTGCCGGAAGACTATTTGCTCGGCCGCGTGCTGGCGAAGAACGTCGTGGACGGCGAGACGGGCGAAGTGATCGCGAACGCAAACGACGAAATCACCGAAACCGTTCTCGAGAAGCTGCGCGAGTCGAAGGTCAAGGACATCCAGACGCTCTACACGAACGATCTGGATCAGGGTCCGTATATCTCGTCGACGCTGCGTATCGACGAAACGGCCGACCGCATGGCTGCGCGTATTGCGATTTATCGCATGATGCGCCCGGGCGAACCGCCGACCGAAGAAGCCGTCGAAGCGCTGTTCAACCGGCTGTTCTATAGCGAAGACGCGTACGACCTGTCGAAGGTAGGTCGTATGAAGTTCAATCGCCGCGTGGGCCGTGACGAAATCGTTGGCCCGATGACGCTGCAGGATGAGGACATCCTCGCGACCATCAAGATTTTGGTCGAGCTGCGTAACGGCAAGGGCGAAGTCGATGACATCGATCACCTGGGCAATCGCCGTGTGCGTTGCGTCGGTGAATTGGCTGAGAACCAGTTCCGTGCGGGCCTCGTGCGCGTGGAGCGGGCTGTGAAGGAACGTCTGGGTCAGGCTGAAAGCGAAAACCTGATGCCGCACGACCTGATCAACTCGAAGCCGATCTCGTCCGCCATTCGCGAGTTCTTCGGTTCGTCGCAGTTGTCGCAGTTTATGGACCAGACGAACCCGTTGTCGGAAATTACCCACAAGCGCCGTGTATCGGCTCTTGGACCGGGCGGTTTGACGCGTGAACGCGCAGGCTTTGAAGTTCGCGACGTGCACCCGACTCACTACGGCCGCGTGTGCCCGATCGAAACGCCGGAAGGTCCGAACATCGGCCTGATCAACTCGCTCGCGCTGTACGCGCACTTGAACGAATACGGTTTCCTCGAGACGCCGTATCGGAAAGTGGTGGACGGCAAGGTGACCGATCAGATCGATTACCTCTCGGCGATCGAAGAAGGCCGTTACGTGATCGCTCAGGCGAACGCGTCGCTGGGCGAAGGCGGCACGCTGACCGACGAGCTGGTTTCGTCGCGTGAAGCGGGCGAAACGCTGATGGTCACGCCGGACCGCATCCAGTACATGGACGTGGCGCCGTCGCAGATCGTGTCGGTGGCTGCTTCGCTGATCCCGTTCCTTGAACACGATGACGCGAACCGCGCATTGATGGGCTCGAACATGCAGCGGCAGGCGGTTCCTTGCCTGCGTCCTGAAAAGGCCGTGGTCGGTACGGGTATCGAACGTACGGTGGCGGTCGACTCGGGTACGACCGTTCAGGCGTTCCGCGGCGGTCTCGTGGATTACGTCGATGCCGGCCGTATCGTGATTCGCGTGAACGACGACGAAGCAGTTGCCGGCGAAGTCGGTGTCGACATCTACAACCTGATCAAGTACACGCGTTCGAACCAGAACACGAACATCAACCAGCGTCCGATCGTGAAGGTCGGCGACACGCTCGCGAAGGGCGACGTCATCGCCGACGGCGCGTCGACCGACCTGGGCGAGCTCGCGCTCGGCCAGAACATGCTGGTCGCGTTCATGCCGTGGA
>NZ_CAXTGZ010000341.1:0-6608 GCF_964243625.1 uncultured Caballeronia sp. | reverse complement strand
GCCGTTATAGGCGCCGCAGCGGCACAGGTTGCCACTCATTCGTTCACGCAGCTCGGTGTCGGTGAGTGCGAAGCCCTCCGCAGCCACGTCGTCGCTGACATAGCTTGGCACGCCGCGCTTCAATTCCTCGACCATGCCGATCGCCGAGCAGATCTGCCCGGGGGTACAGTAGCCACACTGGAAACCATCGTGTTCGACGAAGGCGGCCTGCAGCGGGTGAAGCTTGCCCGGTTCGCCCAGTCCTTCAATCGTGGTGATTTCGCAATCTGAATACTGCACCGCCAACGCGAGGCAACTGTTGATGCGTGTCCCGTTGACGAGCACGGTGCACGCGCCACATGCGCCCTGATTGCAACCCTTTTTTGCGCCGAACAGGTGACGCTGCTCACGCAGCAAATCGAGGAGCGATGTCCTCGGGTCGAACTCCAGCTCTAGCTCGTTGCCGTTGATGACGAAGTGCATGCTTGTTCCCTCAAGTTAGGGATTACGTCGTGGGGTGATGTCTGCCGGCCGTCACGTTCAAGAACCGATGTCGGGCGGCTCGGGGCTTGGCAGGGCCGGGGGCGATCGCCGGGAGCCGACGGTGGAACCACACCGGCTGATCGATACTGCCACCCGAGCTTTTGAACGCAGCAATTCCCGGGCCTTGGCGTGCTGGATGGCGTTCGCAGCCAAGGCGCGTCATAGGCGGCTCTAATCAAACCGATTCTCGGCGCAAGGATGCCGATTCGGCCTCCAGTATGCGACCTATACTAATTCCGAGAACGTAACCGGCTAAAACGCACAACTTTCCCGCGATTTTCGAACCCTCTGCCTGGAGCTTTGAATCATGGATCCGTTGACATCGGCACTGCCCGCAGCGTTCAAGGCTGTCCAGATCGATAGTTTCGGCGGTATCAGTTCAATGCAATACCGG
Source organism: uncultured Caballeronia sp. (assembly GCF_964243625.1). Classification (NCBI taxonomy): domain Bacteria; kingdom Pseudomonadati; phylum Pseudomonadota; class Betaproteobacteria; order Burkholderiales; family Burkholderiaceae; genus Caballeronia; species uncultured Caballeronia sp. The sequence continues at coordinate 5,692 of NZ_CAXTGZ010000341.1, read as the reverse complement.
AACGTTCCGCTCGAGCGCCCTGCGGCAGGTCAGGTTCTGCTGCGTGTCGCGGCTGCCGGAGTCGGACCATGGGATGCGTGGATCCGCTCGGGCAACAGCGTCTTGCCCCAACCGCTTCCTCTGACATTGGGTTCGGACATTGCCGGAACCGTCGTGACCACAGGAGAAGGGGTAAGCGGATTATCGGCAGGAGACGATGTCTTCGGCGTGACCAATCCAAGATTCACGGGTGCATATGCCGAATACGCGCTTGCGGATGCGGGCATGATCGCGCGCAAACCTTCCACGCTGAGCTTCGAGGAAGCGGCGTCCGTGCCCGTCATAGCAGTCACGGCGTGGCAGATGCTTTTCGAACAGGCACGACTGAAGAAAGGCGACCGGGTTCTCGTATTGGGCGGAGCCGGCAACGTCGGCGCGTTTGCCGTTCAACTGACCCGCCGTGCAGGCGCCTTCGTTATAGCCAGTGCATCGCACCGGGATGCGGACCTTGTGATGTCGCTTGGCGCAGATCAGGTGTTTGATACCCGCGAACAATCATTCGATGAATACCAGCACTCCGTCGATGTCGTGATTGACTTGATCGGCGGGGAGACGCTTGACCGTTCCTTTGAAACTGTCAAACCTGGGGGCAAGGTGATATCGGCTGCCGCTGAACCCAATGCCGAGCGGGCAGCGGCGGCTGAAGTAAGCGCGAACTTCATGTTGGTCAGGGTCAACACTGCAACGCTTATCGCGCTTTCCGAGTTGCTGGAAACGGGAGCGCTCAAAACACGCGTTGGTGAAGTTCTGCCGTTGCCGGAGGCTCGGGTAGCTCATGAGATGCTTGAGGGCCGCAAGCATGCGCCGGGGAAAATCGTGCTTGTTCCGTGACGCCGGCATTGAACCGCTGACGAAATCCGCATCAATTCGTACTGTTTCACTATTTAGGTTAACGAAGGATATCGCACCAACTGAAAGTCGCCACTGGCTCGCCTTGTTGCATCGCAACTCACCTAAAACCTGGAGGTCGCCAAATGATGATCAACACACTTGTATCGGCCGCGGCGTTGGCGGCGTCGATGGCAATCATCCCTGCCGCTGCGGTCGCGCAGAATGAGAACCTCGTGCGCGAAACCATCACGCCTGCGTTCGCGGATGCGCTTCCCAACGTGCCCGGCAAGACTATCTCCGCGATCGTCGTCGATTACCCGCCCGGCGCCAAGTCCATTCCACACCGTCATGGGCAGGCCTTTGTTGTCGGCTACGTACTCCAGGGCCAGATTCGCAGCCAGTTGGGCAATGGCGCGTCCCTTGTCTATAACGCCGGCGAGCATTGGACTGAAGCGCCCGGCGTTCATCACACCGTCAGCGAAAATGTGAGCGCTTCCGCGCCGGCAAAATTGCTGGCGATCTTCGTCGCCGATACAAAGGACAAGAATCTGGTCATCTGGGACAAGAAGTGAATCTTCGTTCCGTGGTGTGCCTTGCCCACCTCGGCTCCTGCAAAAGGGCAGTTTTATTCAATACACGCGCTCGTTCACCACTTAACTTCGGGATGTCGTTCACGTCTGACTTGTCCGAAGCCCATGAACCAGTTCTTATCGATGTCCGCGTTTGCACTTGTCTGCTCGATCACGCCCGGCCCGGTCAATCTCGTTGCACTCAGCATCAGCGTGCGCAGCGGCGTCGGCGCTGCAATGCGGCACGTGACCAGCGCGACGATTGGTTTCACCGTGCTGCTTCTGCTGATTGGTCTTGGTCTGAATCAGGTCCTGGCGCACTGCCCGCAACTGATGCAAATCATTCAGTGGGCAGGCGTCGTGTACCTGTTGTTCATGGCCTGGCAGCTTGCACGCGACGACGGCAGGCTCGCCACCAATCAAACCGATGAAAAAGCATCGGCCGCCTCAGGAGCCGCGATGCAATGGCTCAACCCGAAGGCATGGCTTGCATCGACAGCGGGAATGGGTGCTTATGCGGCAAATGGCGACACGTTCATGGTTTGGCGCTTCACAGCGCTGTTCTTCGGCATCTGCTTTGCATCGCTTTCGTGCTGGGCCGTAGCGGGAACATTGCTGCGCCCGCATCTGCATGAGCCGGCGCGCGTGCGGGTTTTCAACCGCGCAATGGCCGTCCTGCTTGCCGTCAGCGCAATCTGCCTTTTGAAAAGCTAGCGGCCTGCAAACAATTTCGCAATCAGCCGCGATACTGCCCCGGGGTCGCCGCGACAAGCTGCCGGAATACCCGATGCAGATGCGCCTGGTCGGCGAAACCGGCGTCGGCGGCGACTTCGGCGATCGGCCGGCCGCGTTTCAACTCGGCGCGACTGAATTCGACGCGGCAATTGACCAGATACGCGTGCGGCGTCATTCCGTAGCGGGACTTGAACGCGCGGATCAGATATGACGCCGACAGTTGCGCCGCCGTGCAGATCTCGTCGAGCGAAAGCGAGCGCGTGCGATGCGCGCGGATGTATTGCACCGCGCGTTCGAGCTTGTGAGACTTATCTTTTGCCTGCGCGGGGGCGGGATTCAGCCAACGGTGTGCATCGTCGATAAACTCGATTACAGCGCTGTGCTTTTGCAGCGGGTCAGCAAACTTGTCGATCAGCGTCGCGTAGAGCCGGTTCAGCCCGGCGTAGAGCTCGGGCTGCCAGCTCGCCGCGGTCGAGAAGGCACGAAACCCTTCGTCGTGGCTGAAGCCAAGATCATGCTGGAGGGACGTGAGCCATGCCGTATCGATATTCAACATCCGATAAGACCATGGCCGGTCATCGAGCGGGTTGCACGCGTGCACGTCGTGCGGATTCATCAGCACGACCGCGCCCGGTCCCACGCGCTGACTCGCGCGCCCGCTCTCATAGATACTCTCGCCACCCCTCACCGCGCCGATCGAGAACGTCTCGTGGGCGTGCCTGCCGTAGCTGATCTTGCGGCCATCGTCGATTGCGCGGGCTTCAATGAACGGCAGCCTGGCGTCTCGCCAGAAACGTGGAGTCGATACGCGAAGAGAGCTTGGCGCCACGGACAGTTCCCCTGGGTCTTCGATGAGTCATGCGTCGTTGAGCAATGAATGAGCAACGAACGCCGCGCATGCAGCCACGGCGCCGGACGATTCTATCGTGGATCATTACGCCCTCTCTCGAAGCAATCGAGCGTTCGACTTCGGCATATCATTTCCCTGAACCGACGCATCGGCGGCCGGAGGCCGCCTTATGAAGCGCTGATAAACCCCAATCCGATGCGATCAAAACCTCTTGGACAGGGAGACAAAGATGAAAGTCGAAGGTAGTTGCCATTGCGGTGCAATCGCTTACGAGGCCATCATCGATCCACAAAAGGCCGGCGTTTGCCATTGCACCGATTGCCAGACGCTCTCCGGCGCGCCCTTCCGCGCGAGCGTTCCTGCTGCGGCCGAAGACTTCCGGATCTTGCGCGGCCAGCCGAAGATCTACATCAAGACGGCCGAATCCGGTTCACGACGCGCCCAGGCCTTTTGCGCCGAGTGCGGCACGCCGATCTATGCCTCGGCCGCCGATAACCCCACCCAGTTCAATCTCCGCCTCGGCGCGATCGCGCAGCGCGCCCGGATCCCCGGGCTAAAGCAAGGTTGGTGCAGCTCGGCGCTTGCGTGGGCGCGGAACATTGAAGATCTGCCGGAATCGTCGCAACGCTAAAATCCGGGCGATTGGCGGCTGGAAACACACCAGAAAGCTGCGGTACTGGGCGACGGCTTGGTCGCCCAAATTACGCTCATCGAACGGCCGATGCCCGCCTCAGGGCAAAATACGGGTTTCGCGGTCACAACGCGCCCCGGCAATCTGCCGGTGGTGCGCAGCTTGCAATCACATTACCGAACCGGAAAACGCCGCCAGACCCAGGGCCTTTGTCCCCGCCGGCGTAAAAGGACAGCCGCGGACGGCCAGTCCCGGCGCGTTCGTCGAAGAGCACATCAGGAGTCGTTTATGAGTGATTTGAATGCGTCGTTCCTCAGCAGGTTTTCTCTCGCCGTGGGAACGTTCTTCGCCATTTTGGGCGACCGCGAAGTCGCAGCCGGCGTGCGCCGCGTGCGCAACGGCGAAACCGTAGCGCCGGCGCCCACCGCGGCGCCAACGCCGGCACCAGCGCCCGCCCCCGTCGTCCGGACCATAAAAGAAGCCACTCCCGACGCCGCCCTCCAGCTTCTCGGCCTGCTGCAACGCGATGCGCGTTTTATCGATTTCATCGAGGAAGACGTCGCCGCCTATTCCGATGCCGAGATCGGCGCGGCCGCGCGCCTCGTGCACGATGGCTGCCGCACGACCCTGCGCGAACATTTCAGCATTCGCCCGGTGCGCACGGAGGCCGAAGGCAGCCGCGTGACGCTGCAGGACGGCTTCGATGCCACCGCCGTGCGTCTCACCGGCAACGTGGTCGGGCAAGCGCCGTTCAGCGGCAACCTGAGCCATCGCGGCTGGAAAGTCGATCAGGTGCGCCTGCCGAAGCTGACGGAAAGCCACGATGCATCGGTGATCGCACCAGCCGAGGTGGAGTTATGAGCGACGCACGATATTCGATCGGCATCGATCTGGGCACGACGCATTGCGCGCTGTCGTATGTCGATCTCACCGCAAGCGAAGGCGAGAAGACCACGCAAAGCGTCTTGCCGATCACGCAGCTCACCGGGCCAGGGGCGATCGAAGAGCTCGAGTTGCTGCCGTCGTTTCTGTATCTGCCGCATCCGAGCGAATTGGCTCCCGGCGACCTGAACCTGCCGTGGACCGCCGAGCGTGATTTCGCTGTCGGCGAACTGGCGCGAAATCGCGGCGCGGCGACGCCGATCCGGCTGGTATCGAGTGCAAAAAGCTGGCTGTGCCATCCGGGCGTCGACCGGCGCGCGGCCATTTTGCCCAACGACGCGCCGCCCGAAGTCACGCGCGTCTCGCCGCTCGAAAGCTCGGTGCGCTATCTGACGCATCTGCGCGAAGCGTGGAACCACGCCCATCCCGATGCGCCGTTCAGCGAGCAGGAAATCACCGTCACGATTCCCGCCTCCTTCGATCCCGCCGCACGCGACCTGACCGCCGAGGCGGCGGAGGCAGCGGGTTATGGCCGCATGACCCTGCTTGAAGAACCGCAAGCCGCGCTTTATAGCTGGATCGAGATGAGCCAAGGACAGTGGCGCAAGCAAGTCCGGGTCGGCGACGTAATCCTTGTCGTCGATGTCGGCGGCGGCACCACCGACTTCTCGCTGATCGCGGTGATCGAACGTGAGGGGAATCTCGAGTTGCATCGGATCGCAGTGGGCGAGCACATCCTGCTCGGCGGCGACAACATGGACCTCGCGCTCGCCTACGTGGTCGCGCGCAAGCTCGCGACGCAAGGCACGCAGCCCGACGCATGGCAACTTCGCGCGCTCACTTACGCGTGCCGGTCGGCCAAGGAAACGCTGCTCACCGATCCCGCCACGGAAACCGTGCCGCTCGTCGTGCCAAGCCGTGGATCGAAGCTGATCGGCGGTTCGATCCGCACGGAACTCACGCGCGCGGAACTCACGCAGACCATTCTGGACGGCTTCTTCCCGCAAGCCGACCGCGCCGACCGGCCGGTAAGCCGTGCGCGAGTGGGCCTTACGCAACTCGGTCTGCCGTATGCGCAGGACGCCGCCATTCCGCGCCATCTCGCCGCATTCCTGGGCCGTCAGGTCAACGCGCTCAATGAGATCGAAGGCCTGC
>NZ_CAXTGZ010000340.1:0-6627 GCF_964243625.1 uncultured Caballeronia sp. | reverse complement strand
GTCAACGACGTGCAAAGCCGCACGGCGGGCGCGGCGGGCGGCTGCATGATGGTCCGGCGTGCGGCGCTGGTGGAGGCGGGGGGTATCGAATCGATACGCGGTGAGCTTATCGATGACTGCAGCCTGGCTTCGCGCATCAAGTTTCGCAATGGCGTGAATGCGGCGCGTCCAATCCGTCTGGATCTCGCTGCCGACAGCGAGTCGCTGCGGCCCTATGACGACTGGCGCGAAGTCTGGAACATGATTGCGCGCACGGCCTTCACGCAACTTCGCTATTCCTCGCTGTTGCTGGCGGGCACGCTGATCGGCATGTGTGTGATCTATCTCGCGCCGCCGGTCATTGCGCTATCCATGGGCGCGAAGGGATGGCCGGCGTGGCTTGCATGGATCGCAATGTGCTGCGCCTACGCGCCAATGCTGCGGTATTACCGCCGCTCGATTTTCTGGGCGCCGCTGCTGCCGCTCGTCGCGCTGTTCTATGTCAGCGCAACGGTGGGATCGGCAGTGCGGTTCTGGAGCGGAAAAGGCGGCCAGTGGAAGGCGCGGGTTCAGGCGCCGTGATGCATTGCTTTGCGCGGGCACGGTTGCCGAAAACCACGGCCTGCTTCCATCACCGTTGCGTCAGCATTGCGTACAGCTCGATCACCATATCCGGCGAAAACGAGAACGGCACCCAGCCGTGGCCCGTGTGGCGCAACACCAGCAAGCGGTCACCATTCGGATAGCGCTGTGTCGCCATCACGGGATTTTTCGTCGCGACATACCGCCAGCCGGGGGGCAAGCCGTTCGGCTGGTCGACGGTCATCGAAGCACGCGCGTTCGACAATTCCTCGATCAATTGCGACACGCCTTCGGGACTCAACGCCACGGTCTTTCCGCCGATGGTCATCTCGATCACGTTTTTCTCGGGACGCGAGACATTCAGCGTGGGTTTTTCATCGGCCGTGGGCGCCGGATCGGGCGCGGTGGTCGCGGCGACGTCGGCTGCGGGTGAACTAGCTACAGGAGAATCAGCAGCGGGGGTGGAAGCAGCGGCCAGAATCAGCTCATCGAGGCTTGATTCCAGCGCGCCGAGCTGGTCGGTTAAGTTCATGCGGTGTATGCCTTTTCTTGCCTTGCATCGAGCCTGCGATTTTAACTGCTGCGTACTCTGCGTCGTGCCACGTGTTGTAACAAAATGCGTGTTGGCGCGCGTTAAACACAGAGCGCGCCTGCAGGTCAGCGGTTCAGATAACCGTTTTCACGAAACCAGTCGAGCGCATGACTCAGGCCTTCGCCATAGGGTCGCGCGCGGTAGCCAAGCTCGCGTTCCGCTTTTGCCGACGTGAAGTACATCTTGTTTTTCGACATCCGCAATCCATCGATCGTGACGAACGGCTCCTTGCCGCTGAACTTGGCGAAGAGTTCAGCGCCGGCCGCGAGCGGATACAGCGGGCCACGCGGCAACTTGATGGTCGGTGGCTTGCGGCCGGCCAGCCCGGCGATATCGGCGAGCATTTGTTGCAGCGACAAATTCTCGCCGCCCAGGATGTAGCGCTCGCCGATCACGCCGCGTTCGAGCGCGAGGAAGTGACCGTTTGCGACGTCGTCCACATGCACGAGGTTCAGGCCGGTATCGACGAAAGCGGGGATCTTGCCGGTCGCCGCCTCCACGATGATCCGCCCGGTCGGCGTCGGCTTCACGTCGCGCGGGCCGATCGGGGTGGACGGATTCACGATCACGGCCGGCAAGCCGTCGTTCGCGACCATGCGCTCGACGGCGCGCTCCGCCAGCACCTTGCTGCGCTTGTACGCACCGATGGTCTGATGGGCTTGCGCGGGTTTGGTTTCATCGGCGATATCACCCGACGGGTTCACCTTCAGCGTCGCGACGCTGCTCGTGTAGACAATCCGTTCGATGCCTTCGGCGAGCGCCGCACGCATGGTGGCTTCGGTGCCGTCGAGGTTCGCGCGCTCGATCTCGCTCGGGTCGCGCGCCCAGATCCGGTAGTCCGCCGCCACGTGCATCAGATACCGCACGCCTTTCATGGCGGCGCGCATGGACGCTTCATCACGCATGTCGCCATACACGACTTCGGCATCGAGACCTTCCAGGTTCTGCCGGGAACTGGTCTTGCGTATGACAACGCGGACATCGAGGCCGCGTTCCCGCGCCAGTCGCGCAACCGCCGAGCCTACGAATCCGGACGCACCGGTAACCAGCACGCGCCCACTGCGACCATGTACAGCGTCAGTCATTTTTTCCTCTGATTGGTATTGAAAGGTAACAGTTGCCCTTCTTCCGAAGCGTCGTAATCGGCCGTAGGCCCATATGTGACAAGGGCTGGCGGGTCGTGCTATGGTCCGGTGCTGCCTGTTCGGCGCCTGACAAAATCTCAACAATATTCACTCGCCAATGCATATAGACAGCAGAAACCGCTCCGTGTGGCTTTACTTTGCGATCGTCTTGATGCTGATGATCGTGTTCGCCATCGACTGGCTCACGCCGCTGAGAATCGCCATCTGGGTGTTCTACATGCTGCCGGTCGCGCTGTGCATGTGGGTCGACCGGCCGAACGTGCCGTTCATGACTGCCGGCGCAGCGTCCGTGCTGACGGTGCTGGGTTTTTACCTCACAACCGGCGACGCCGTTGTCACCACGTTCGTGCTGCAGATCAACCGGGTGATCGGCGTGATCGTGATGTTCGTGCTGGCCGGCGTGGGGCATCTCTATATCAAATCGCGGCTGAACCTGCAACGCAGCGCCTGGCTCAAGCAGGGCGAAGTCGAGGTCGGACTGCAAATTCGCGGTGAACTCACCCCTGCTGCGATTGGCGAAGGCATCCTTCGTTCGCTGGTGCCGTACGTTGGGGCGCGCGTCGGCGTGCTGTACGCGCGCAAAGGCGACGTGCTGGAGCGCATCGCGGCGTGGGCGCTGCCTGCCGACAGCGCCGTGCCGCAACGGATTACACGAGGACAGGGACTCGTCGGGCAAGTGCTCGATGAGAAAAAGGCCCTCGTTGTCACGGGAGCATCGGCGGAATTCCTGAAGGTCGGTTCGGCGCTTGGATCGGCGGCGGCGAGCCACAGCGTCGTTGCACCCATGATGGCCGACGGCGACGTGACCGGTGTGCTGGAACTGGGTTTCATTGGCGACGAAAACGCCTTCAGCGACACGCGTGAACTGCTCGACAACGCGTCCGAAGCGATGGGCATGGCGTTGCGCTCGGCGGAGTACCGGACGCGCATGGTCGAGCTGCTCGAGGAAACGCAGCGCCAGAGCGAGGAACTGCAGGTCCAGCAGGAAGAGCTGCGGGTATCGAACGAAGAACTCGAAGAGCGCGGCCGCGCGCTGATGGAAACGCAGGCGCGGCTCGAAACGCAGCAGGCGGATCTCGAACAGACCAACGTGCGCCTGGAAGAGCACACGCACAGTCTCGAGCGGCAGAAAACGGAACTCGTGCGTGCGCAAAAGGAACTGGAGGCGAACGCGCTGGCGCTCGAGCGCGCGAGCCAGTACAAGTCCGAGTTCCTCGCCAACATGTCGCACGAGTTGCGCACGCCGCTCAACAGCTCGCTGATCCTCGCGAAGCTGCTGCAGGACAACAAGCACGGCAATCTCAGCGACGAACAAGTGCGCTACGCCGCGACCATTCATTCATCGAACAGCGATCTGCTGTCACTGATCAACGACATCCTGGATTTGTCGAAGGTGGAAGCGGGGCAGATGGACGTGCAGTTTGCGCCGGTTGCCATTGACGGAATGCTGCAATCGCTGCGCCAGTCGTTCGCGCCGATCGCGGATTCGAAGGGGCTGAAGCTCGTGACGGAGCGCGCCGAAGGCGTGCCGGAATATTTCGTCACGGACAATCAGCGCCTGCAGCAGGTGCTGCGCAATCTGCTTTCGAACGCCTTCAAGTTCACGGAGCGCGGGCAGGTGACGGTGTCGGTGCATAAGGCCGAGGACGACGATGACGCCTTGCGCTTCGATGTCCGCGATACCGGCATTGGCATTGCACGCGACAAGCAGGACCTGATCTTCCAGGCGTTCCAGCAAGCCGATGGCACGACCAGCCGCAAATACGGCGGCAGCGGGCTGGGCTTGTCGATATCGAGGGAATTCTCGCGTTTGCTGGGCGGCTCGGTGAGCGTTTCGAGCGAGCCGGGCAAGGGCAGCGTCTTTTCGGTTACGCTGCCGTTGAGCGTGCGTGAGGGCACGGTTACTGCAAAGCTGGATGTGATCGGGCACATGGGCGAACCGGTGGAAACTGCCGAGGCTTTCGCCGAACCGCAGCATCAGGAAGCGCCCGTGCAAAGCCACGCGCCGGCGCATCTGACGGTGCAGGCGGCATCGAATATCTCCGAGCCTTCGTCGTGGCGCGCGTCGGTTGCGAGCCATCATGTTCCGCAACCCATCGCCGATGACCGCGCCAACCGCAAGCGCCCCGACCGCGTGATCCTCGCGATCGAAGACGATTTGCGTTTCGCGCAAATCCTGCACGACCTCGCGCATGAACTCGAATTCGACTTCGTCCACGCGACGACTGCAACGCATGGCGTGGAACTCGCCCGCGAGTTGCAGCCGAACGGCATTCTGCTCGATGTCGGCCTGCCAGATCAATCGGGCCTGACCGTGCTCGAATGGCTCAAGCACGACCCGCTGACACGCCATATCCCCATACACGTGGTTTCATCGACGGATCATGCCGATATCGCGCTGCATCTCGGCGCAATCGGCTACACGCTGAAACCGAGCGCCCGCGACACGCTCGCGGGCGCGATCCGCAAGCTCGAAGCGCGGTCCGCACAGGGCACGCGGCGCGTGCTCGTGGTCGAGGACGATCCCGCGCTGCGCCAGAGCATCCACGCACTGCTGCAGAGCACGACCGTGGAGATCGTCGAAGCGGGAACGATTGCCGAAGCCATGGACGAGATCAATCGCGGCACGTTTGATTGCATCGTGATGGATCTGGCGCTGCCCGATGGCTCCGGCTACGACTTGCTGGAACGGGTATCGACGTCGCAGGAACATGCATCGCCGCCGGTGATCGTGTACACGGGGCGCGTGTTGTCGCCCGACGAAGAGCAGCGTCTGCGCCGCTATTCCAAGTCGATCATCATCAAGGGCGCGAAGTCGCCGGAACGCCTGGTCGATGAAGTCACGCTGTTCCTGCACAGCGTGGAAAGCGCGTTGCCGCCCGAGCAGCAGCGCATGCTGCGCGCAGCGCGCCAGCGCGACGACGTGTTCGAGGGCCGCACGATCCTTCTCGCCGAAGACGATGTCCGCAATATCTTCGCGTTGTCGCACGTGATCGAGCCGCTCGGCGCCAAGCTTGAAATTGCGCGCAATGGCCGCGAGGCGCTGGACGCGCTGGCGCGTCATCCGGATATCGATCTGGTGCTGATGGACATCATGATGCCGGAGATGGACGGCTTCACCGCCATGACCGAGATCCGCAAGGACCCGGAACACGCGCGCCTGCCGATCATCGCGCTGACGGCGAAGGCGATGGCGAGCGACCGCCAGAAGTGCCTGGAAGCCGGCGCGGACGATTACATTTCGAAGCCCATCGACGTTGACAAGCTGGTCTCGCTATGTCGCGTCTGGCTGCGGCAACGGTAGAGGGCCGCCATGCCAAATCGAACTTCGAAAGATCCGGACGAAGCCATCTTCGACATCGAGTTGAAGCTGCTGCTCGAAGCCGTCTATTTAAAGTACCAGCATGACTTCCGGCATTACTCCGTGAGTTCGTTGCGGCGGCGGCTGGGGCAGGCGTTGATCGATCTGGGCTATCCGACGCTCTCGCAATTGCAGGAACGCATTCTTCGCGATGCCACCCTGTTCTCGCGCCTGTTCCAGTACCTCACTGTACAAGTCAGCGAAATGTTTCGCGACCCGACGTATTTCCGCGCCATTCGCGAACAGGTCGTGCCGATCCTGCAGACGTATCCATCGATCAAGGTCTGGGTTGCGGGTTGCAGCACCGGCGAGGAACTCTGGTCGCTCGCGATCCTGTTCGCAGAAGAAAACATCGCGGACCGTACGGTTTTGTACGCTACCGATATCAACGCCGGCGCGCTCCGGCAGGCCGAAAGTGGCATCTATCCGCTGGATCGGCTGGCGAGTTTCAGCCAGAATTACCTGGCGGCCGGCGGCAAGCGTTCGCTTTCGGACTATTACCATGCGGCTTACGGTGCGGCGAAGTTCTCGCAGACGCTCAAGTCGCGTGTGGTTTTCGCCGATCACAGCCTTGCCACCGACAGCGTGTTCCTGGAAGCGCATCTGGTGTCATGCCGCAACGTGCTGATCTATTTCGATCGCGCGTTGCAGGATCGCGCGCTGGGTCTCTTCAGCGATTCGCTCGTGCGGCGGGGGTTTTTAGGCTTGGGCAGCAAGGAAAGCATCCGCTTTTCGAAACACGCGGACAGCTTTGCCGACTTCGATGCGCGCGAGCGCCTGTATCAAAAGGTTTAAACGATGAAAGCGCTGGAAGAATCGTTCAGCCCGCTGGCCGGGATCGACGCCATTGTCATAGGTGCGTCTGCCGGCGGCGTGGAGGCGTTGAATCAGTTACTGCCCGCATTGCCGGCGGGGTTTCGCCCCGCAGTGCTGGTCGTGGTTCATGTGCGCGCCGACTCGCCGAGCCT
>NZ_CAXTGZ010000339.1:0-6646 GCF_964243625.1 uncultured Caballeronia sp. | reverse complement strand
CGGTTCTCCGAATTGAACTTGCTGTTGTAGACGCCGTTCAACTGCGTGTCCGCGCGATCCTGACCCTGCGCCACGGTGAAGTGCGTGGTCCAGTTGTCGGTGATCTTGCCGTTTGCAAAGACCGAAGTGGAACGCACGCGGTTGTGCGATTCGTTGTCGTCGGTGGGCAGGCCGTAGGCGCTGTCGAAACTGTTGATACCGTTCGACTGCAAAAAGCGCACGCCCGCGTCCCATTTGTCGCTGAACTGATGACGCAACGTCGCCGACACGCTCTCGTTCAAATACCCGTTCGCGTTCGGATTCACATTCGGCGAGGTCGAAGGATCGATCGATGAAAACCCGTCGGTCTTCTCGCGCGAGAGCGTCACGTTGAACGTGGTGCGGCCGTCTTTATCGAGCGCGCCGTTCGCACCGACCTGCTGGCGCTGCGTGTGATAACTGCCCACCTCGGTCTCGAAGTTGAAGCGCGGCGGATGATTGCCGCCATCCTTCGTGAAGATCTGCACGACGCCGCCCACCGCGTTCGATCCATAAAGCGCCGACACATTGCCGTTGACCACTTCCACGTGGTCGATCTGATCGAGCATGAGTTGCGACAGTTGGGCCGCGCCTAGTCCGGCCGACTCGACACGCACGCCGTCGATCAACACGAGCGATTGCGCCGACGACGCGCCGCGCAGGAACAATCCCGCGCTTGAACCCGGACCGCCGTTGCGCGTGATCTGCACGCCGGGCGCAAGTGCGAGGAGACCGGCGACATCGGTAGCATTGGAATCGGCGATATCCTGCTGGTCGAAGAGCGTCGTCTGCGCGATGGAATCCGCGAGCTTTTGCGGCGCGCGGGTGGTGGTCACCACGACAGGCGCGAGCGTGACGGGCTCGCTGGGAGATCCTGAGGAACTGGTCGAGGACTGAGCGTTCGCAACAACGGGTAAACTGCCGAAAACCAGCAGGACGGCGCGGGCAATAGGTGAAGCCATGATTGCAGGAAGATCCGGTAAAGGCATGCGCGACCCGCTCCCCGCAGGTCCATGCGTGACGAGCGCAGCCGCGAGGCCGCGCTCTCCCCGAGGCCGGTATCCGGGCTGGCGACATATCGGCCCGCCTTCCCGCGCGAAAGGCGCAGTGGCATGAGCGTGCTGTCCGGGCCATTCGAGCGGTATCGAGTCGTAGAATGGGCGGACGTCACGCGTGGAACCGGCTTGCAACTTGCGTTGCGGTCGCTTACCGTTGCGGGGGCAGCGCAGGTTGGCGCGGTCCGGGCGGACGTTGCTTCCTGCTTCCCGTTTAACTGCGCATGCCGGATCGGGCATGCGCGAGCACCAAGGTGCCGCGAGTTTAAGAGCGGCACCGGGACCCGTCAAGAAAGCAGGATCATGCAGTCGCGCGAGCATTCGATTCACCTGCATTCTGGTCGTACCGGTAACGTTCAAACGGAATTGAAGGGGTACTTTCAGAGACGTTCAAAAGTCGTTCCGCGAGCCGATAAGCGAGCCATCGAGCCAGCGTTAAAAACTGTCGATAAACAACTCGATAAATCATTTCCCCTTACGAATAAAGGCTCGCGCCGATGCATTGACTTCAAACTGCTGTTACGTCTGGAAACGAACCAAATTTCTGAAGCGCCAGCGAAGCGCGCTAAAATGCGAGGTCTTAAGAGGACGCAGCACATGCTCAACGAACTCGAATCACTGTCACAAAATATTGGCCGGCTGATCAAAATCAGCGAACGGCATCATCAAGCGCATGACGCTCTCTCCCAGCAACTCGACCAGTTGCGCTCGGAGTTTGCGCTCGCGCAGCAGGAACTTGCCAACGTGCGTGAAGAGCGCGACGCCCTGGTGGGGGAGCGCGATTCGTTATCGGCGAAAATCGACGATGCACAGGTTCGCCTCAACGCAATCCTCGAAAAATTGCCGCGTGCGAAAAACGCGCCCGAGCCGGATAACCAGCTTGCCCTTTTGCCTCCCGATGCCAGCAGCGAACCGGACACCGCCGAAGCGGCGAACGGCGCGTTGCATGAGGAATCACACCATCACGGAGAAAAGGCATGACGACCAAGCAGATCGAGGTATCCATTCTCGGCGCGCCGTACCGGCTCGCCTGCTCACCGGAAACCGAAGCTGCGCTGCGTGAAGCGGTCGCACGAGTGGATGCGGAAATGTCGAAGGTGCGCAATGCAAGCAGCGTGCGCGGCACGGACCGGATTGCGGTGATGGCGGCGTTGTCGCTTGCTTCGGAATTGCTCAAGCTGCAAAGCAGCGTGCGTCACGGCGAAGCGTTCCCCGCCGAAGAGATCCGCCGCACGATGCATCAAATGAACGAACAACTCGGCGTCGTGATTTCACAATACGAAGCGCAGTAATTCGCAATGGCCATGCTTGCGTATATGTTTGCTAACGCTGCGCGCGCCGTGTCCCGAACGTTATTGTGTTGCGACTGACATAAAGTTTTCCCGTATCAGTGCTGCATCGGCGGGGCGATTGGTGTACAGTGATTGTTCCCTGCCTGGTTTGCCAAGGTCATATATTCCTTGAACCAATGCCATTGTGCACGGTTGTGGGATCTTGTAGCACTGGCGAGCGCGTCACTCTGTCTGATGAGCCCAAGGTGCTGCTTACTGCGACCAATCTTGAACCCAGGTTCAGGATGCCGGCCTAGCGGCTTGGGCGGGGACCTCATTCTGCAGCATGCGTTTTTTAGACGTGAAGCTGCAAGCAACAGGTTGATCAAGCTAACGGCGTCGGATTTTTTCCGATGCCGTTTTCTTTTGTATCGTGTGCGCTGCGAACATTGACGCGGCGCACACATTTTGCGGGCGACGTTCATGCGCTACTGGCTGATGAAGTCGGAACCGGACGAAGCGAGCATCGACCATCTCGCTCACGCTCCGAAAAAAACCTTGCCCTGGACCGGCGTGCGCAATTATCAGGCGCGCAACTTCATGCGTGACGGCATGGAGCTCGGCGACGGCGTGCTGTTCTATCACTCGAGTTGCCCGCAACCGGGTATCGCGGGGATTGCGAAGGTATCGTCGGCGGCTTATCCCGATCCCACGCAATTCGATTCGTCGAGTCCTTACTTCGATCCGAAGTCATCGCAGGACAAGCCGCGCTGGCTTCTCGTCGATGTCCACTTCGTCAGGAAAACACCGCTTATTCCCCTCTCGACGCTGCGCGAACACGCGGAGCTTGCGGATATGCAGGTGCTTGCGCGCGGCAATCGGTTATCGATCACACCTGTCACCGAAGCGCAATGGCGCTTTATCACCGAACATCTTTTGTAACTCGGTTGAAGGGAACTTCGCGAGCGCCATCGTCGCCTAAGCAACGGTCACATTGACGTGCACTCATGCTTACGGAGTTAAACGATGACAAAGAAAAATACCACTTCGGCACTTGCCGCCATCGCGCTTATTGCAGGCGCTGCCATGGCGCAGAACGCGTTCGCGCAAAGCTCCGTCACCCAGGCACAACCGTCCGGCGTGTTGTCGCTGGCGGCGCAGGCGAGCGAGGACGTGCCTCAGGATGTCGTCGATATCACGCTCTTCTACGAGCAGGAAGCGAAGGACGCGGGGTCGCTGACAAGCGTGCTGAATCAGCGCGCCGATGCCGCGTTGCGCATGGCGAAGGGTGTCGATAACGTGACGGCACATAGCGGCGCGTTCACGGTCTATCCATCGACCGATCGCGATGGCCGCATCTCCGCATGGCGCGGCCGCACGGAAGTCGTGCTGGAATCGAAGGACTTCACGGCAGCAACCAAGCTCGCCGGCAAGATGAGCGACGCCATGCAGGTGGGCAGCGTCACGTTCTCGTTGTCGCCCGAGGCGCAGCGCGAGGCGGAGCAGAAGCTTTCCACGCGCGCGATCGCTTCGTTCAAGCAGCAGGCGCAGGCTTCATCGCAGGCGTTCGGGTACAGCGGTTATGCGATTCGTGAAGTGAATATCGGGCATAACGGGTCATCGCCGAGACCGGTCATGATGATGGCCGCCCGAAGCATGAACGCGGACGCGAAGATGGCCGCGCCAATGGCGCTGGAAGCGGGTACGTCGACCGTGACGGTGAATGTGTCGGGTTCGGTGCAGATGAATCGTTAAGCACTTTTGCCGCCTCGGCATGAAAAGCCTCGCTTTTACGCGAGGCTTTTCATTTTCCACGAATCGATTTGCTGCTCAGGAAACCTTCGCCGGGTCAGAAGGCACCATACGTCCCCGCTTGTAAGACCAGACCAGCATTCCAATTCCCACGATGATCATCGGCAATGAAAGCCACTGCCCCATCGAGAGATTCGCGGCCAGCAACCCCAGGTAGTCATCCGGCTCGCGAGCGAACTCCACCGTAAATCGCGCGATACCGTAACCAATCAGAAACACCGCCGAAATCGCACCGACCGGCCGCTGCTTTCTCGACATCAGCCACATCACGATAAACAACGCAAAACCCTCCAGCGCAATCTCATACAACTGCGACGGATGGCGCGGCAGCATCTGGTATCGATCGAAAATTTCCCGCAGATGCCATTGCGCGTCGAGGTCGGGATGCTTTTGCAGCCAGATGGCGTCATCAGGGGACGCGTTCTGGAAGAGCATCGCCCACGGCGCGTTCGGGTTCGTCACACGCCCCCACAACTCACCGTTGATGAAATTGCCGAAACGTCCCGCGGCAAGGCCGAGCGGCACCATGGGAGCGACGAAGTCGGTGACCTGCAGCCACGTCCGCTTGCGTTGCCACGCGAACAGGATCATGGCGGTGATCACGCCGAGCATGCCGCCGTGAAAGGACATGCCGCCTTCCCATACCTTGAAGATATCGAGCGGATGCGCGAGATAGAAACTCGATTTGTAGAACACCACGTAACCCAGCCGGCCGCCGAGAATGGTGCCGAGCACGCCGTAGAACAGGATGTCGTCGATGTCTTTCGTGGTCCAGCCCTGCGCCGACACGTAAGGCAACCGCAGCCTGATCCGTCCGATCACAATGCATTGAATGAACGCCAGCAAATACATGAGGCCATACCAGCGCACGGCGAGCGGGCCGAGATGAATGGCAATCGGATCGAAGTTCGGGTGAATGAGCATGTTTCTATGTACGTGTAGGAGTCACGGCAGCGCGGGCACGGTGGCCGCATGAGCGCGCACTATATCGATAAAACCGGCGAGCACCGGGCTGACCTCCGCCGCGCGCCACATCAGACCCGTCTCGACGACCGGCCCGGATTCGAGCAACGGACGATACACCACTCCGGTCCTTCGCAGATGACGCAGCGATTGCGGCACGAGCGCGACGCCCATTCCAGCGGACACCAAACTGACGATGGTCTGCATCTGGATGGCCTCCTGCCCAATGCGCGGCATCAGGCCGGCGGCGCCGTAGCAGCCCATGATCATGTCATAGAAATCCGGCGCGAGACGCCGCGGAAAGACGACGAGCGGGGCGTCGGCGAGCTGGTGGAGGCTTACGGGCGTATCCGACCATTCATCGGCGCCCAGGTCCAGTTCGGCGGCGGCATCGCTCGACATCGCGATGACGAGTGGTTCCCGCGCGATCGGCAAGTACGACAACGCCACCGCGTGACGCGGCGGCAGCGGCGGAATGACCAGACCGGCATCTATGCGCCCCGCCACCAGCTCTTCCACCTGCACGTCGCTGGTCGCTTCCACGAGTTGCAGCCGCACGCCAGGGTATCGCGCGCCGAAATCGCGCAGCAGCAAAGGCAAGAGGCCGTAATCGGCGGTGGAAACGAACGCCAGCGATAAAACCCCCGCCTCGCCCCGCGCAAGCGACTGCGCGAGCGGCCGCAGCGCGTCGGCGCCGGCCAGCAGCCGCCGCACCTCCGGCAGCAAATCCTTGCCGACGGGCGTCAGCTCGACCGAGCGCTTGGTCCGCACGAACAACGCCACGCCGAGCATCTCCTCGAGCGAGCGAATGGCCTGCGACAACGGCGGCTGGGTCATCGCAAGCCGTCCGGCCGCCCGCCCAAAGTGCATTTCCTCGGCAACCGTCACAAAATACCGCAACAATCTGAGTTCGATGTTTCGCGTTTCCACTGATACCTTCCGCGACTTAGTAGACCCTGAATAATATATTGGACACGCGTTCGCACAAGCTTCATCCTTTCGCGACCAGACAAAAAAATCCTCAAGGAGCCCCCACATGGCCTTCAATCGCCGCTCGAAAAACATCACGCAAGGCGTCGCGCGTTCCCCGAACCGCTCGATGTATTACGCCCTCGGCTACAAGGAAGAAGACTTCGACAAACCGATGATCGGCATCGCGAACGGTCACTCCACCATCACGCCGTGCAATTCGGGCCTGCAAAAGCTGGCGGACGCCGCCGTCGAATCCATCCGCAAGTCGGACGCCAATCCGCAGATCTTCGGCACGCCGACGATTTCCGACGGCATGTCGATGGGCACCGAAGGCATGAAGTATTCGCTCGTGTCGCGCGAAGTGATCGCCGACTGTATCGAAACGGCCGTGCAAGGCCAGTGGATGGACGGCGTGGTCGTGATCGGCGGCTGCGACAAGAACATGCCCGGCGGCATGATCGGCTTGGCGCGCATGAACGTGCCGGGCATCTACGTGTACGGCGGCACGATCCGTCCGGGCAACTGGAAGGGCGTGGACCTGACCATCGTCTCGTC
>NZ_CAXTGZ010000338.1:0-6661 GCF_964243625.1 uncultured Caballeronia sp. | reverse complement strand
GCGCTTTAATGCAGGCCGGCTTTGTCGACGAGATCAAACGAGAACGCAAGAGACTTGTCGCTGCCGGCAATCCGGTCAATAAACTCGAGCACGTCCGGGTCCTTCACAAAACTGGCAGCGGAAGCGGCGCTTAAAATAGCCCCGCTCTCTTGCGGCTTCGCGATCAGATAACCCTGCACATAATCCACGCCGATTTCCTTGAGCGCGCGCAGCGTATCGATATCCTCGACCCATTCCGCCACGCTGCGCATGCCCAGATTCCGGGCTAGCGCGACGATAGCCTCGACAATGGCGATATCGGCCGGATGTGCGCACATCGTGCGAATGAATTCGCCGTCTATCTTGAGTGCATCGGCGGAAAGATCCTTGAGATATTTGAACGACGTATATCCCGCGCCGAAATCATCGAGCGCGATCTTCCCGCCCATCTCGTGAACCCGTGCAATAAAGCGCTGCGTATTGCCGAGATCATGCAAGGCGACGCTCTCGGTAATCTCGAGACAAAGATAAGGCACGACATGCCGGTACCGCGCGAATAACGCGAAGGCATCTTCCATGAATTGCTCGTCGTTGAGCGATCCGCCGCTCAGGTTTACGCAGATAAACCGCGTGCTCTGCAGCGACGCCTGATGCTTCTCGACCCATTCGAGCAATGTGGCAAGGACCCATTTATCGATGGCCGCAATATTCCCCGATTCTTCCGCCGCGACGATAACCTTGCCCGCCGGCAAGGTCGCGCCATCGGGCGCGCGCATGCGCAACAGCACCTCGAAGTTCAGCGACTCCGTGGGTGCGGCGAGCGACATGATCGGCTGCATCACGAGAAACAATCCGGGTGGCAACCGGTTGCGTCCGAGTGTTTCGACGAGTTTCAGTTCTTCGGCCCGTTCCTCGAAGGCAGTTGCGCCCTTGCGATACGTCACCACGTGAACGCTCGAGCTTTTCTTGGCCTCGCGGCACGCCCGGTCAGCATGAGACAGCGCATCCTGCACACGCACGCCATGCGAACATTCCACGAGCCCAACGGACGCCTTGACCTGGAACGCACGGTTGCCGACCTGATATGGCGTGTCGCTCAACGCGCTTATCAGCCGCTGGCAACAGTCGACGGCTTCGTCTATCGACATGCGGCTCATCACGCACACAAATTCATCGCCGCCGATCCGTCCGAATGGAAAGCCGTTTGCGAACAGCGCGCGGGTCCGCGTGGCGACCTGCTTCAGGACTTCATCGCCGGCGCGATGTCCGAACAGATCGTTGACGAGCTTGAAACGATCCAGATCGACATAAGCAAGCGCCCACGACGACGCGTCCTCGCTCTGCGCGGCAATGGCCTTCTCCACACCACGGCGGTTTAGCGAACCCGTCAGCGGATCGTGCTCCGCGAGAAAGCGCAACCGTTCGATAGCCTTCGAACGTTCGGTCACATCCTGCAGCGATCCTTCAATCCACCCGTTCGAACGCGTGGCTTTCAGCAGGAAGCGCCGCTCGCCGCTGCCACGCGATTCGGCGCCGCCCATTTCGAGCTCGCCTTCACTGCCCTTCGATGCCAGCGCCTGCAGCGCCCCCCATGCGCCCGATTCGAAGTAGTCGTTCCAGTGCCGCACCTTGTACTCGGCTTTTTGCAGCGCGAGCATGGAGCGCAGCGCGGGGTTCGCGCGCACGAAGTGGCCGGCGGTATCGAGGGTAAAGAGCCCGATGGGCGTCACGTCGTAGGTGTTGCGCAACTCCGTCTGCGCCTGCCGGCGATGTTCCCGCTCGGCTCGCATCTGCTCGGCGATGGCAAACGCCGCCATCATGCTCGACGACAACGCCGCCATCACGGTGTTCACGCCCCCGACCAGCAGCTTGATGCCGAACGCCGCACCCATCACTTCGGAGAAGGTCGCAAACAGCACGATCGCAAGCGATCCCACGTACCACAGAACCGTGCGCGATCGCGTGAGCCACACCAGCCGCGCCAGCAGGAAAATCAGCACGGCTATGCCGAAGCCGGTGATCACCCAGAGCGTAGGGATGAACTTCGAATAAGGCAGCACGATGGCCGCGCCCAGCAGCACAAGCCCGACATACTGGATGATCTTCAAGAGCCACCTGTAGCCGATCACCTTCAGCTCGCGCCTGAACAGTGAGGCGAACAGCGCGGCGGTCAACAGGTAATACGCGGCGAATGTGAGTTGCCGCAGGCTTTGCATATAGTCCGGCGGAATCACGCGTCCGAGCCACTGCATGTCCCAACCCATCGCGTTCGCGCAAAGACGCAGGTTGCCGACGAGCCACACCGCGAAGATCACATAGGTCCATTCGCGGTTGATCATTGCCGTGACGAAAACAAAGACGGCAAGCGTCAGCAGGCCGCCTGCGATCAACCCCGAGCTTTCCTGGAAATCGAGCGCCGCGCGGCGCAGCTCCGGACCACTCCAGCCAAACGCAGCGATCTGGGCAGGTCCGGAGAACGTGCCCCGGCACAGAATGCTTAATGGCTGCACCAGGTGGCCGAGATGAAGCGCGAACCCGGCCTTGACCGGCGAAAATTCGTTGGTGGTGTTTAGCCTGTCTGCAGTTCCAAGCGGCTGCAAGGTCGATGCGACCCAGCACGACAGCGTTTGCGCGTGCCGTGAAGGAAGTTCAGCATAGGTCGACTGCTCCGCGCTCATGTTGGGAACAGTGAATTCAAACCAGACGGGCTTCTCCGAGAGCTGGGTATTGAAGCGGTTGGTTGTCACAGCGCCGGACATACGCTGCAACGCCGTGGCCGGATCGAGCGTGCCCGCGGCATCTCTCACCACCTGCAAAGGCAGGGTGACGCCGCCCTTGGAATCGAATTGCTGCGTACCCCAGATCAGGGTCGCGATAGTAGCGAGGGCAATGAGCGTGGGGACAATATAAACAGCGAACGCGTACAGAAACCGATCGATATTCGACCCGGTATATCCGGACTTGGCCCGCGAAAATAAGGCAACCAACGCCATACCTGGATTTCCCCCGTGATGCATGACGCAAGCCGCGCCAGCAGTGGCGAAACAGCCATAAACGCCTGTCGGCGCATAGGTTGAATCGCCACCACCCTCTCTTGTGGCCTCGGCTGTCAAGCAGCCGGGCTATCTTCTATTACCTGCCATAAACAAGTTGCGACGCTTCCGGGCATCGTACCGGTTCCGGCCGGAAAGATAAATCCGGCAAATCCAAGTCGAGGTCCGGATGATCCGTATGCACCATGAACTGGAATAACGGATGCTTCGCTTCTTCCCAACGCCGCCGCGCCGCCATGACGTCCTTGGCAAGTACCCGGTGCGGTAATCCGCCGACATGCGCCATCGGCATGAATTGCCTTTCACCAAAGACATCTTCAAACAACATCGCTTCATATTCACGGTCAAGCGGTGAACGGGCGGTTATCACCATGTAGTCGACCAGTTGCTGCTCGCAATAAAGCCAGAGCGCCTTGCAGAGCATCACCTTGACGACCCTGCCCATACCACCGCCCGCAACGCCCAGTCGCGTTGCTTCCGCGAGCCGGCTTGTCCCCAGCCAGTCTGGAAGACGCACCGATTGTTCCAGCGCCAGCGGTGCGTATTCATTTGTTTGGATACGCATCGTGCCAACGGGCGCGCCGTCCAGTTTCGCCTCCGCCAGAAGCACCGCTACACCCGCTTCGCGATCGCAATCTTCAATGCCGAGTTTCTCGGCAAAGGATGGCAAATGCCGCGCATACGCGAGACGCCGGATATCGATGACTTTATCGAGATCGGCTGTTTCGCGGACTATCCTTATAGTAAACGGCATCGATTCACGTTTCCTGAGCGTTTGTACCGTTCGCTCAAGCGTCTCCATCCGGTTACCCCGTTCCAAACGATCACTGCTTAAAACACTGCTTTGGCCTGCATCGAGCTGTTCCATTTTTGTTACCCCATATTGGCGAGAAGGAGATGCCGCGATGCGTTTGACTTGATGCAAACAACACGCGCGACGATTTAAGTCTCGCCCAAAGGGAATTGATGCAGTGTCGAATGGAAGAGAAAACTTCAAAGATACTTAAAAAAACGACGCTTCCAAGGGTTTCTTGAATTCGCCCGCAGTTTTCACTCAAACGGTTTCGTAACACGAAAATCTATTTGGGAATGCAGCGCGGGTTTGGATTATCGGCATTCGACGAGGATGCGGGCGCGGAGAAAATGCACCGGCATCGTGCGAGTATTAAATACTAAATCGCCGGCGGGATTAAATCCGGAGTGCAATCAGCGCCTTTGCAGCGACTAAATTACCGAACAGGAAAAAATGACTCGATAGCGATTGCGGCGCTTAATGCCATACGAGAAGGAAGGAGTGTGGGTCATTAAAGCGATGTGATTGAATCCGGCGGACGACAGCGCGCCCGCCAGTGTAGAGATTCGCCTGCTTCAGTCTTCGTCGTCGAGCCAGGGAATATCCACGTCGGTGATGAACGCGACCATTGCGAGTGGACGCCCTTCCTGGCGGCCGATCTTGCCATCGGCGCGTTGCCACTCACAGCGGAACACGGTGGCGGGCGTGTCGGCCATCAACGTGACCGTGCGCAGTTCATCCGGGTCCGAATCCTCCACGGGACCGTCCAGCGATATCAAAAGTTGTTGCGGCCACATGCCGTCGACCGGATCGTAGATCTTGTCGCCGTCGTGGATCACGACAAACGCTTCCACGCCAATGGTCGCCGACGCTTCCACGATCATCTTGCCGAGCGCGCGCAGCACAGCGGTCGCGCGGCCTGAGTTGGCCTGACGGATCGCGAGATCGCCGCGGGTCAGCGCCTGCTCCAGTTTCGGATTGGTTTTCTGTTGGGCCATTGGGTTGCCTCCGTAACTTGATTACCGTTCGACGGGTACGGCCCGCCGAGAGTTGCAAGGCGGGATCGTACCATTCCCGTCCCAAATTTACCGCCTGGAATGCCTCACAGGAAACTTTTGGCCTGCCGCAAACCCTTGCCTGTCAACCTGCTGCAAGAGCACGCGCAAGAAACTCGCCGCCTGCCTTGAGCGCAGTCACGTTGCCGGGTTCGAAGGTCCAGTGGCCGGCTGCATCGACGATGGAAAGCTGCGCGCCGGGCCATGCATCTGCAAGCGCGAGCGCCTGGTCGGCGGGACACACCATGTCGAAGCGGCCATGCACGAGCACACACGGCAGATGCGCAATTCGGCCGATGCGCGGCAAAAGCGGCTCGGGCGGCAACTCCTGCGCCATGTAGTGATGTTCGAGCAGAGACATGGAGATGGCGGCGGCATTGGACTCGCGAGTTTCTTCGGGCGTGGCGGCAGGCTTCGCGGGATCGGCTTCCGGCGCTTCGGCTTTCGCCTCACCCTTCTGCGCTGGTTTGTTCACCACAGACAACGTCGCTTCGAACCCGGCCCATGCGCGCGCGAGCTTGATGCCGGCATCGTCGAAACGGGCGAGCGGCGCGCCGGTAAGCGACAGGATTTCGGCCGAGTTCAACGGGCGCTCGCCGCTGGCGGTTTCGATCGCATCGAGAAACTTGCGATGGGCGTCGGGGAAGACGCGCTGCACGTCCCACAGGAACCAGTCGATGTCCTGCTGGCGCGCAAGAAAGATCCCGCGCAACAGGAAACCAAGGCAGCGTTCCGGATGCGTGACGCCGTAGCTCAACGCGAGCGTCGTGCCCCACGAGCCGCCGAAAAGCGCCCATTTTTCGATGCCGAGCAATACCCGCAGCTTTTCCATATCGCCGACCAGTTCCTTGGTGCCGTTATGTTCCAGCTTGCCGAAAGGCGTGGACTTGCCACAGCCGCGTTGATCGAAGAAGACCATCCGCCACTTCGATGCATCCAGCACATCGCCCCATTTGAGGTTCATCGCGCCGCCCGGGCCGCCATGCACGATCAGCATAACGGGCGCATCCTCCGGGCCTTGCGCGCGCCAGTAGATCGAATGGCCATCGCCGACATCGAGCATGCCTTCATCGAAAGCCGGGGTCTTCGCGGTCGATGAATCTTCCGGAACCTGAGTCTTCACTTCGTTGCCTGCGTCGTCCGTCATTGGAACTCCGTTGGAGAGATCACGCGTCTCTCGGTATCTGATTGAGCCGCAAGGCGGGATTTTGGAACCCGGGACACGAACCGCCGCACAAGCTATCCTTCGGGTTTCGTACGCGGGGTTGACTGGCGTCTGCATGTCTTGCGCAGGGTCGCGGCCACCTCGACGCCTGTTCGCCCATTCGCCTTATCGCCGGTTGCGGCGCTTGAGCCACGTTTTTACCATTGTCCAATACTTAATGCATCGAACCTTCGTCAAGTGGCTATTCGCGACCTACCTGCTTGGCAGCGGCACGGTGTGGTCCATCCTGATTCTGCCTTTGTTTCCGTTCGTCGGCCGCAGCGGCCGTTATTGGCTTGCAAAGCAATGGTGCCGTGCCATGGTCAAGATGATGCGCATGATTACCGGCGTGTCGTGTTCAGTGGAAGGACTCGAAAACCTCCCCGACGAGCCGTTCATCATGCTGTGCCGGCACGAATCGACCTGGGAAACGCTCGCATTCATGGCGCTGTTTCCGCGCCGCATCAGCTTCGTATTCAAGAGCGACCTCAAGCGTATTCCGTTCTTCGGCTGGGTGCTCAAAGGCCTCGACATCACAGACATCACAATCAAGGAAGCCATCGCCACGAATCGGCGT
>NZ_CAXTGZ010000337.1:0-6666 GCF_964243625.1 uncultured Caballeronia sp. | reverse complement strand
GACGCTGTCAGAAGCATCCGGCGCCGCCGATCCACAATCGCTCGCCGATTCGCTCGCGTTGCTGATCGAGGGCATCTACGCGTCGAGTCAGACTTTCGGGCCGGGTTGCGGTCCAATGCGCAGCGCGCCTCGCACAGCGCAGACGCTCGTACGCGCCGCTTGCGCCGAAGGCCGGGTGGAACAATGAACGAAGAGATCATCGATGCAACGCGCCACTGGCTGACGCGCGCGGTTATCGGGCTGAACCTGTGTCCGTTCGCCAAAGCGGTGTACGTGAAGGAGCAGATTCGCTACGTGGTCAGTGAGGCGCGTTCGTTCGAGGACGTGCTGGCCGACCTGGAAAAAGAACTCAAGCACCTTGCGGATTCCGACCCCGAAAAAATCGACACCACCTTGCTGATCGTTCCGCACGCGCTGGAAGATTTCGCTGAGTACAACGACGCGCTGCATTTCGCCGACACGCTTTTGAAACAGCTCAGGCTCGAAGGTGAACTGCAGATCGCGAGCTTCCATCCGGACTATCGATTCGATGACGCCGAACCTGACGACATCGAAAATTTCACGAACCGCGCGCCCTATCCAATCTTCCATCTGCTGCGGGAAGCGAGCATCGAGCGCGCCGTCGATGCCTTCCCGGATGCCGCCAATATCTACGAACGCAACATGGCGACCTTGCGCCGTCTGGGCCTTGACGGATGGCAGGAACACATGAAGCGCGACGTCCAGGTCAAGTCGTAAAGAAGCGCTCGCGCATCTCGTCAAGGCCGAGTGTTTCGAGTACATCGGACAGGCGTTGCGCAGGCTTGCCGCGCGGCAAGTCCTTGAACTGCGCGATGATCAATTCGTTTTTCATCGAATGTTCCCAGCCGACGAGTTCCGTCACGCTGACCTGGTAGCCATGCGACTCAAGTTGCAGACATCGCAGCACGTTCGTGATCTGGCTGCCAAATTCGCGTGTATGCAGCGGATGCCGCCACATTTCAGTCAGCACATTCTTCGATAACGAATGGCCCTTGTTCTTGCGCAGGACAGCGGCCACTTCCGCCTGGCAACACGGCACGACCACGATCGTTTTCGCCTTTTTCTGCAGGGCGAAATGAATGGCGTCATCGGTTGCGGTATTGCACGCGTGCAAGGCCGTGACCACGTCCACGGTCTCGGGCAACTTGTCCGACATAGTCGATTCGGCCACCGACAGATTCAGAAACGACATCCCGTCGAAGCCCAGCCGCGCGGCCAATTCCTCCGACTTTTCAACCAGTTCCGGGCGCGTCTCAATTCCATAGATATGTGACCGATCGCGCAGAGCTTTGAAGTAGAGATCGTAGAGAATGAAGCCAAGGTAGGACTTGCCAGCAC
This sequence comes from uncultured Caballeronia sp., assembly GCF_964243625.1. Taxonomy (NCBI): domain Bacteria; kingdom Pseudomonadati; phylum Pseudomonadota; class Betaproteobacteria; order Burkholderiales; family Burkholderiaceae; genus Caballeronia; species uncultured Caballeronia sp. The sequence continues at coordinate 5,307 of NZ_CAXTGZ010000337.1, read as the reverse complement.
CATGATCGACCAGCGTCACCGAGCTCTGCTTCGCATGAATTTCCGCAAGCAACGGCTCGATGAACTGAAACAGGTGATAGACCTGTTTCAGCTTGCGGCGGCTGTCTTGATTCATCTTGCCGTCGCGAGTAAGGATATGCAGTTCCTTCAAAAGCTCGATGGATTGCCCCGGACGAATTTCATGTTTTTCATTCGTCGAGGTGGTTTCCGGCTTTAGATCGGATGAATCCGATGATGCAATGGGCGCATTCAACGCCCGGGACTTCTTGGCCATCGTCTGGATACCGTAGGGATTTTTGCGTGGGGATCTAACGCGAAGTGTGCGCTAACCGCTGGTTTTAATGATGCAGATGAGCAAGTTTACCGAAAAGCGCAAAGACGCTCCCGAACAACGCAACGTCAGGAATTGGTAAGCGTTCGACTCTTCGTTTTTTGGATTGATCGAGCAGACAGTTTCAGATGGAACATTTCGTGCATTTGCAACGGGACAATCAACGGGACGGATGGACGCAACGGCGGCACGAAACCGCAAAATTGACTGAACAATAAGCCTGTAGCCAAGGTGAGCGCGATTAACCGGCGACCGGGGAGATGCACCGAGTCTCGTAACCACGCGCTGCCTGTTACGTAACACCCACGCACACAAAGCGCGTTCCCCGAGGAACACGCGAACGAAATGAGGACGGCAATGGACCCAATCCGAGACAGTAAAGCCGAACAGCAGTTTCAAGAGATGCTCGCCAAGCTCACCGCGTTGCCGGAATGGAGCGAAAAGCAGCAACTTGAACTGGAAATGGCTCGAGAGATTTCCGGCGAGATGCTGCGGCTTGCAGAAGCCATGCGCGACGGAACCACCGACATGGAAACGTGCCTGACGATGCTCAAGTACGCCAAGGTCATGGACTTCGTGCTGACCACGCTGGCGTCGCGTCGCGAGATCGCTCCGCAGACGTTGCGCGTGATCTTCAAGCTCGCCGGGCTGAAAGTCGATGAGGCTTATCCGGGTTGAGCCTGCACTCAGTGTTGGTCTTGCGGCCAGTCCGGTATTTTCATCGGCTGGCCTGAAGCGGTTTTCTCAATGTTTGCGGCGGGTCATCAGCCGCTCGTAAGACGCTTTCAGGTGGCGCTGCATGGCAGCCTGAGCTTGAATCGCATCGCGCGCTTCGAGTGCGTCCAGTATTTCCTTGTGCTCGCTCAACGCGTCCGCCCACGTCTCCTCCCCCTCGAAATGCCCACGCAACGTCGATGACAACGGGCTATGCCGTTCATCGAAAAGACCCGCTACGGTACGCACCAGCACGTCATTGCCCGACATTTGCGCAACAGCCATGTGAAACGCACGGTCCGCAGCAAGTGGAATCTGGCCGTGGGCAACCTGGCGTCCCATGTCCTCGTAAATGTCGCGCAACGCCCTGAGCGCCTTGGGCTTGGCGAACGCCGCGACACTCGCCGCGATCGCACCTTCTATCACCATGCGCGCCGTCGTGATTTCCAGCGGGCTCTCCCCGAGCTCCGTGTCGGTCAGCATGCCGGGGCGAGAACCTGGCGCGGGTGCCGCGCAAATATAAACGCCCGATCCCATTCGGATTTCGACACGCCCTTCCAGTTCCAGCGCAACCAGCGCTTCGCGCACGGACGGCCGCGATACGCCGAGCGTCGACGCCAGTTCACGCTCCGACGGCAAACGGCCGTTCGGCGCGAACCCCTTGTCGTCGATGAGTGCGCGCAGCTTATCGGCGATCTGGAGATAGAGACGGCGCGTTTCGATGGGTTTGCCTGCCACGAGGATTCCTTTTTCTGCAGATATCGCGCGCCGGGATTAACTAGGCGAAAGCGTGAATTCTAAACAAAGGACGTCAGAATGGTCAGGCCAAACCCGTACTATCGGCAAATTGGCTTGACCAGTTCTCTTTTACGAAACTAACATGCACTCTGGTAAGGCCAAAACAGACCCCTCTCATGAAAACTGTCATCTGCGAACAACCCGGCTCTCTCGTCCTGATCGATCGGCCGTCTCCGGAACCCGGTCCCGACGATGTCCTGATTCGCATCAAACGCGTCGGCGTGTGCGGCACGGATCTGCACATATTCACGGGCAATCAGCCGTTTCTCGCGTATCCGCGCGTGATGGGACATGAGCTGTCGGGAATCGTCGAATCGGCACCAGCCGGTGCGCGCGTCGCAAAAGGCGATCAGGTCTACGTGATGCCTTATCTTGCGTGCGGGAAGTGCATCGCGTGCCGCGCCAAAAAGCCGAATTGCTGCATGAACATTCGTGTGCTCGGCGTGCACACGGACGGCGGTCTGGTCGAGCAACTCGCCGTGCCGCAAGCTTTCGTGTTCAAAGCCGATGGCGTCACGCTCGATCAAGCTGCGATGATCGAATTCCTCGCCATTGGCGCACACGCCGTCGCCCGCGCCGATGTACAGCCGAAACAGCGCGCGCTCGTGGTGGGCGCGGGTCCCATCGGCATGGCGGCAACGATTTTCGCGAAGCTGCGCGGCGCCGAAGTGACGGTGCTCGATGGCCGGGAAGACCGCCTGAAATTCTGCGAGACGCAACTGAGCGCTGATCACATCGTGCGCCTGGATACCACCGACGCCGCGACCGACGCCAAACAACTCGCCGAGCTCACGGACCAAGAATTCTTCGATATCGTCTTCGATGCCACCGGCAACGTCAAAGCCATGGAACGCGGCCTGGAGTTCGTTGCGCACGGCGGCAAGTACGTGCTGATATCGATCGTTCGCGACCGCATCTCGTTCGCCGATCCCGAGTTCCACAAGCGCGAAACCACACTGCTCGCAAGCCGCAACGCCACGCCCGACGACTTCGAAACCGTTCTCACCGCCATGCGCGCCGGCCTGATTCCCACCGCCGCACTCAACACGCACACGTTGCAGCTCAGCAATTTGCCGCATGAGTTTTCGAGGTTGCTGGATCCATCGGCCGGGGTGATCAAGGCGCTGGTCGAGTGTTGAGCACGCAATGAGCAATCCCATTTTGCAGTTCGGCACGAGCCGCTTCCTTCAGGCGCACGTGGATTTGTTTGTCGCGCAAGCCTTGCGAAGCGAGCCGCCGAAGGCGCTTGGCCGCATCACGGTTGTGCAAAGCACGTCGAATCCCGAGAGCCGCGCGCGCATTGATGCGTTGCGCGCATCGAGCGTTTATCCGGTGCGGATTCGCGGACGAAAAGGCGATACGACCATCGATGAAACCGTGCAATGCGACGCGATCACCGAAGCGCTGAACGCCGCCGATGACTGGCCGACGCTTCGTGAACGCGTGCGGCGCGACGTCAGGGTCATCGTGTCGAACACGGGGGATACGGGCTACGTTTCCTTCGATAAAGACATTGGCCGCGGATTCGAAGCGGCCTCAGTGCCGCGCGGTTTTCCGGCGAAACTCGCTGCGCTGCTGCATGACAGGTTCGTCGCAGGCGCTGAGCCGGTCACATTGCTGCCGTGTGAACTCGTTTCGCACAACGGCAACACGTTGCGTGACGCGGTGGTTGGCATCGCGAAGCAATGGCATGCAAATGATGCGTTCATACGCTATCTTGAGCACGATTGCGTGTGGGTGAATTCGCTAGTCGACCGCATTGTCTCGGAGCCGATTCATCCGGTTGGTGCCGTCGCCGAGCCTTACGCGCTATGGGCAATCGAGCGCCAGCCGGGCATGATTCTGCCGTGCGAGCACGAAGACATCGTGATCACCGACGACCTCGCCCACTACGAGCGTCTCAAGCTTTTGCTGCTCAATCTGGGTCACACGATGCTCGCCGAACTCTGGCTCGCCGGGCAATCCGCAGCCGACGCAACCGTGCTCGATGCCATGCGCAACGCCGCATGGCGCGATACTTTGGAGTCGGTATGGCAGGACGAAGTGCTGCCCGTCTTTAATGCCCTCGGCAAGCACGACGCAGCACAAGCCTATCTCGCCGATGTTCGCGATCGCTTCCAGAATCCGTTCCTCGATCATCGCCTTGCGGACATCGCGCGCAATCACGCGGAGAAGAAACAACGCCGCTTCAAGCCCGTAATCGATCTCGCGCGTCAGTTGGGGCTGGACATCGAACAAAAGCGGCTCGTCGCCGCGCTTCGATGACTCATTTCGCCATCATGTCCAACGCCAACGCTTCGGCGACTTCAATCCCATCAATCGCCGCCGAATAAATGCCGCCGGCATACCCTGCACCTTCTCCCGCGGGGTACAAGCCATCGACGTTCATGCTCTGATAGTTGTCTTTGCGCCGCACGCGGATCGGCGATGACGTCCGCGTCTCCACGCCGGTCAGGATGGCGTCGGCCATGGCGAAGCCGGGAATCTTTTTATCGATTTGCGGAAGCGCTTCGCGAATCGCCTCGACCACGTAATCGGGCAACGCGGTGCTCAAGTCAGTCATACGTACGCCTGGCTTGTACGACGGCTCTACAGAACCAAGCGCCGTCGATGCCCGCCGCGCGATGAAATCCCCAACCAGTTGCGCCGGCGCCGAATAGTCACCGCCGCCAAGCTCGAACGCCCGCTCTTCCCACTGCCGCTGAAACGCGATGCCGGCAAGCGGACCGCCCGGAAAATCCTCCGGCGTAATTCCAACGACGATCCCCGCGTTTGCATTCCGCTCATTTCGCGAATACTGGCTCATGCCGTTCGTGACGACGCGGCCTGGCTCCGACGCCGCGGCCACTACCGTTCCGCCCGGGCACATACAAAAGCTATAGACCGCTCGACCGTTGCTGCAGTGGTGAACGACCTTATAGTCAGCAGCGCCCAGCAATTTATGTCCGGCAAACTTCCCGAACCGGCTTCGATCGATCAACCCTTGCGGATGTTCGATCCGAAACCCGAGCGAAAACGGCTTCGCTTCCATATAGACGCCACGCCGGTGCAACATCTCGAACGTGTCACGCGCGCTATGTCCCACCGATAACACCACGTGATCGCAGCGCAGCGTCTCTCCGTTGGAAAGCGTCAATCCACGGACCTTTCCGTTTTCGATATCGATATCCTCAACTCGAGTATCGAACCGCACTTCCCCGCCGAGCTGATGAATGGTCGCGCGCATTTTCTCGACCATGCCGACCAGCCTGAACGTACCGATATGCGGCCGGCTCAGATAGAGAATGTCTTCCGGCGCGCCGGCGAGCACGAATTCATCGAGGACTTTGCGGCCGTAATGCTTCGGGTCCTTGATCTGGCTGTACAGCTTGCCGTCGGAGAACGTGCCGGCGCCGCCCTCGCCGAACTGCACGTTGGACTCCGGGTTCAGCACGCCGCGGCGCCACAGGCCCCAGGTGTCACGG
>NZ_CAXTGZ010000336.1:0-6684 GCF_964243625.1 uncultured Caballeronia sp. | reverse complement strand
GCGCCGTGCCGACCGAACTGAACAGCGCCAGCACTTCATCCTGTTCGACGAGCCAGCCGCCGAGAACGGGACCTATGGATGCTGTAATGGCCGTGAAGCCCGACCACGTTCCGATCGCACGCCCGCGTTGCTCAGCGGGATAGGCGGCGCTGATAAGCGAGAGACTTCCGGGAACGAGGAACGCGGCGCCAATGCCCTGTACGCCCCGCGCGAGTATCAACGCATTGACAGTCGAGACGAATCCACACCATGCGGAGCCGGCGGCGAACAACAACACGCCCAGCAGGAAGATTTTTCTTCGGCCGTAAATATCGCCCATGGAGCCGCCGACGAGCAGCAGGGACGACAAGGACAGCGCATACGCCTCGACAACCCATTGGAGATTGCTCGAGCTTGCATGCAGGCCGCTCTGTAACGCGGGCAGCGCGACGTTCACGATCGTTCCATCGATGAACGCCATGCTCGACCCCAGGATCGCGACAATGAGCACGGCCATGTCGCCGGCGGCGGGTGGAGCGTTTGCGTTGGCCATCGGCTTGCCTCGGGTTCAAGGTTGAACGCGTCGGCGCCCACGAGGAAGCCATACCGGTCGTGGCGATTATATTTTTATTTGCGTCGGCGCGCTGCGGCCGTCACGTCGGCTCTGACTGCGCGCAGGAACTGGTGGGTTCGTTTGTTTTGCCTTGCGTCGAAGAACGCCTGCGGCGACGCCTGTTCGATGTTCAGGAAAAACTCGTCGCAACTTGCTGAAGAACAGAAAAAACACCAGGCGTAAGTCGCGCAGTCAAAAAAGTCATATTGCGGAGGCGGTGACAATGATTGCAGTTCATTGCATTCAGGAGCGTCGCAGAGGGCTGACTTTGCGAGGGTCTCGGTCAATGGGTTCCAGGTATGGGTGCGCCGCGTTGTTGCTCTTTAGGGCGCGAGAGCCCAGAAGCAGCAATCCCGCAATAACCGAAACAACCAGACTCAAATTCCCAACTCACAACCCAATCAACAGAAAAGGATCATCCAATGCCGCAACAATTGGAACAACAATTCGCCGAGGACCGTGCACACTTCATGCACCCCTCCACCCACGCCTACGATCACGCCACAGGCGCGCTCCCCGGCAAGATCATCAAAAGCGCGGGCGGTATCCGCATCGAGGACCACGAAGGAAAGAGCTACATCGACGCCTTCGCAGGCCTTTACTGCGTCAACGTAGGCTACGGCCGCACAGAGATCGCCGACGCCATCTACGAACAAGCAAAAAAACTCGCCTACTATCACACATACGTCGGCCACTCGACCGACACGATCATCGAGCTGTCGTCGCGCATCATCGACTGGTCGCCGCCAGGCATGAAAAAGGTCTATTACGGCATGTCCGGTTCGGACGCGAACGAGACACAGATCAAGATTGTCTGGTACTACAACAACATACTTGGGTATCCGAACAAAAAGAAGATCATCTCGCGCGAACGCGGCTACCACGGATCGGGCATTGTCACCGGAAGCCTCACTGGTTTGCCAAGCTTTCATCAGCACTTCGACCTGCCGGTAGATCGTGTGAAACATACCGTGTGTCCGCACTGGTATCGCAAGGCGCCGGCCGGCATGAGCGAAGCGCAGTTCGTTTCGTATTGTGTCGACGAACTCGAGAGGCTGATCGCGCGTGAAGGCGCCGATACCATCGCGGCGTTCATCGGCGAGCCGGTCATGGGGACGGGGGGCATCATTGCGCCGCCGGAAGGCTATTGGGCCGCGATCCAGCAGGTGCTGAAGAAACACGACATCCTGCTGATCTCCGACGAAGTGGTATGCGGCTTCGGCCGGATCGGCTCAAAGATGGGCGCGCAGCACTACGGCATGCAACCGGATTTGATTACCATCGCGAAGGGCCTGACGAGCGCATATGCGCCGCTCTCGGGTGTGATCGTGGGTGAACGGGTATGGGATGTCATCGAGAAGGGCTCCCAGGAACACGGTCCAATGGGTCACGGCTGGACCTATTCCGGCCATCCCATCTGCGCAGCGGCGGCCATCGCCAACCTGAACATCCTGGAGCGCGAAAATCTCACGAAGAATGCTGCAGACGTCGGTGCTTATCTCGGCGCTCAATTACATGCGGCGTTCGACCAGCATCCGCTGGTGGGCGAGGTGCGCAATACCGGCATGCTGGCGGCGCTCGAATTCATGGCCGATAAAGATGGCCGTAGGCCTTTCGAAGCCGCACTGAAAGTCGGCGTGAAAGTGTCGGCGGCGGCCTTGAAGCGCGGGGTGATCGCACGCGCGATGCCGCACGGTGACATCCTCGGGTTTGCGCCGCCGTTGATCACTACGCAGGCGGATGTCGATGAGATCGTGGGTATCGTGAAGCAGGCCGTCGACGAGGTCGCGACGCAGACGATCGCATAGTGAATGAAATTCGCCGGGTTCGCCCGGCGTTTTTTCCGCCGACGGTTTCAGGATTCCGGGTTGGCGATATCGCTCTTGACGATCAACTCACCATGGTCCGCGGCCGCTTCCTTGGCCTCCTGGCGGGACGGATAGGGCCCAAGGACCGGCGCGCCCTGGAACGGAAACAGCATGCGGCCATCGGTTTTCCGGACGACCTTCAGTGTTCCAACGAACAACCCACCCGCATTGATCTGATATGACGCATAGATCGCAAAATCCTCGGCGCTCATGGCGCCGCCTGGTGACCTGCTCTTGAGCTGGTTCATCGATAAAACGAGTTTCGGCTTCTTCATTGCGTGGGCTTTGATTTCAAACGGGGTTGTGGTTTGACGGCGTTCGCGTCGGGATCTGCTTATAGGTAGAACGCAGCAATCGTCAGTCCGAAAGCTTTCATGCATCATGATGCTTTCCAGCGGTTACATCGCGGTGAGGCGCGCAAGGCATGCCCTGTATGGGGTGGATATGGTCGCGACGTTCAAAATCCGGGGTTTATGGACGCCTGCAGCTATTCAGACGCTCCTTCGCCGCGCGAACATGCGCGGATCGCGTTAAACAACCGCGTAAGACGCACACGCAGACCCCTATCGAGTGACAGACAGCCAGCGCAGACAAGTAACCGGGCATTTTTACTGCTACCGGAAATTCGATTTTGCCGCGATGACAAAGGTAAAATAACGTCCAATAAACAGAGCTTTCAGATCTTTCGATTCTTGGTCATCCGAACCGCGAGTTTTCCGCGTCCGTTATTAAATACGTTGCCTCATGAACGACAGACAACCGACCGCCAGCCCCAGTCACGCCTTTCTCGCCGGAGGCGGGGAGGTCGCAAAAATCATTGCTTCGAAGGACTGGTCGGGCACGCCACTGGGTCCGATCGGCGGCTGGTCGACGACGCTCACGAACACGATCTCGCTGATCCTGCAGTCGCCCGTTCCCATCGTGACGTTGTGGGACGAGGAAGGCGTCATGCTCTATAACGACGCTTACTCCGTGTTCGCCGGCGGCCGGCACCCGCAATTGCTGGGATCGAACGTGCGCGAAGGCTGGTCGGAGATCGCCGATTTCAACGACAACGTCATGAAGGTCGGACTGTCCGGCCGGACGCTGCGTTACGAGGACCAGGAACTCACGCTGCACCGGCATGGCCGTGGCGAGCAGGTGTGGATGAACCTCGACTACTCGCCCATCCTCGGTGAAAACGGCGTCCCTGTCGGCGTCATTGCGATCGTGGTGGAGACGACCGCGAAGGTGCGTGCGGAGCGCTGGCTGAGCGGCGAGCGCGAACGTTTGCGCCGGATGTTTCAGCAGGCGCCCGGCTTCATGGCGATGCTGACCGGTCCCGAGCACGTCTTCGAGTTGACGAACGCGGCTTTCACCCAGTTGGTCGGCGACCGCATCGTCATCGGCAAGACGGTGCAGGAAGGGTTGCCAGAACTCGAGAAGCAGGGCTTTGTGCAGATCATGGACCGCGTGTACGCCTCCGGCACGCCGGTGTCCGGCAGCGCGCAAGCCATCGTGCTGAACCGGCTGCCCGGGGCGCCTGCCGAACAGCGCTACGTCGACTTCGTCTATCAGCCGGTTCGCAACGAAGCGGGCGAAGTGATCGGTATCTTCATTCAGGGAACCGATGTCACGGACCGGATGATCGCGGAACGCGCGGTTCATGAAAGCGAAGAGAAATTCCGTACTTTCGCGCAGGCCATGCCGAATCAGGTCTGGGCCGCTCGCAGCGACGGCGAACTCGAGTGGTTCAACGACCGTGTCTATGAGTACAGCGGCGAGGAGCACGGCGATCTGGACGGCGGGGCGTGGGGCAGGATCGTGCATCCGGATGACGTCGAGTCGGCTGTTGCGTACTGGCGCGAGGCGGTGGCGTCGGGCACGACCTACGAGCGCGAGTTCCGGATTCGCCAGGCCGATGGTGTGTACCGCTGGCATCTGGCCCGCGCGCTTCCCATTCACGACAACGCCGGCTACATCGCGCGCTGGGTCGGAACCAACACGGATATCGAAGACCAGAAATCGGCATCGCGCGCACTCGAGCGTCTGAACAAATCGCTCGAGCAGCAAGTCGCCGAGAGCATCGCGGATCGCGACCGCATGTGGCGTCTTTCAACGGACATCATGCTGGTTGCGGATTTCGAGGCGAACATCGTGTCGGTGAATCCCGCGTGGAAGCAGCTTCTCGGCTGGGACGAAAAGGCCTTGCTCGGCCGCTCGTTTCTCGACTTCGTGCATCCGGAAGACCGCGCCCGCACGCTCAGCGAAGTGGGCGAGCTCGCCGAGGGCGTGCGTACATTCAAGTTCATCAATCGATACCAGCGACGCGATGGTTCATACGTCACACTTTCGTGGACGGCGGTGCCGGACGAGCATTTCATTCATGCAGTCGGTCGCGATATCACCGCGGATCGCGAAGCAGCAGAAGCGCTGAAACGCACCGAACTGGCGCTCCAGCAAGCGCAGAAAATGGAGACCATCGGCAAGCTGACGGGCGGCGTGGCGCACGACTTCAACAACTTGCTGCAGGTCATCTCCGGCAATCTGCAACTGCTCGCAGCGGATGTCACCGGCAGCGAGCGCGCCGAGCGGCGCCTGGGTAACGCGATAGCCGGGGTCAACCGCGGCGCGAAGCTCGCCAGCCAGTTGCTGGCATTCGGCCGGCGGCAGGCGCTTGAACCGAAAACCATCAAGATCGGGCGCCTTATCGCGGGCATGGAGGACATGCTGCGACGCAGCCTCGGTGAAGCGATCGAGATCGAGACGGTTGCGTCGGCGGGGCTGTGGAATACATTCGTCGATCCAACGCAGGTCGAGAACGCCATTCTCAATCTTGCGATCAACGCACGAGATGCCATGGACAACTCGGGCAAGCTGACGCTGGAAGTCGGCAACGCACTGCTCGACGACACCTACGCCCGCGACCACACAGAAGTCACGCCGGGCCAGTACGTGATGCTCGCCGTCACCGACACCGGTTGCGGCATGACGCCCGAGGTCCTTGCACAAGCCTATGAACCGTTCTTCTCCACGAAGCCGGAAGGCAAGGGTTCGGGACTCGGACTTTCTATGGTCTACGGCTTCGTCAAGCAGTCCGGCGGCCATGTGAAGATCTATAGCGAACCGGGTCATGGTACGACGGTGAAGCTTTATCTACCACGCACGCACGACAAGGAAGACTTCGGCGTGGCTGCCGAGATGGCGCCGGTGCTCGGCGGTGAAGAGACCATCCTGGTTGCGGAGGACGACGAACAAGTCCGCGCGACAGTCGTTGAGATGCTCTCGGAGCTTGGGTATCGAGTGCTCAAGGCTAACGACGCAAGCAGCGCGCTTGCCATCATCGACAGCGGCATGCCTATCGACGTGTTGTTCACCGACGTGGTCATGCCCGGTCCGCTGCGCAGCCCGGAGCTTGCCCGCAAGGCGCGCGAACGGGTGCCCGGGATTGCTGTGCTGTTCACGTCGGGTTATACGGAGAACGCGATCGTGCATGGCGGCCGCCTGGATGCCGGCGTCGAATTACTGAGCAAGCCCTATACGCGCGAGGCGCTCGCGAGGAAGTTGAGGCACGTGCTGTCGAATCAGCGGCAGCGCGTAGTAAGCGCTTCTGCGGAAGCCGCCGGATCGGCGAGGGCGTTATCTGCCGTGGCGGCAGGTGCTGCAAGCTCGCCTCCCGTACGTGTGCGTCATATCCTGTTCGTTGAAGACGATGACCTCGTCCGCTCGATTACCGGCGAGCTGTTCGAAGCGCTCGGGCATGTCGTTCATCAGGCTGCCGACGGGCCCGCTGCGCTTGCGCTGCTGCAGAGCGAGCACATCGATGTACTGATCACGGATGTGGGGCTTCCCGGTATGTCGGGTGAAGAGCTGGCGCTTCGCGTGCGTGCGTTGCGCAGCAACCTGGATGTGGTCTTCGCAACGGGCGATCACAATCATGTATCGAAGGTGCCTGGGGCGACGTTCCTCACCAAGCCTTACGATACGGTCAGCATTGAAGCGATCCTGCGGCGGCTCGAGGACGCTTGATTCAAGGTTTGATCTGAGTGATCGGACGCCGGTACCATGGTGCCGGCGTCGGCAATTAATGCAGCGCTAGCACTTCGCTTTCAATCCCAATACACCCCACTTCGGGGAACTTTACCGTTTGCGATCGGACCCTGCCAAACCCGCCAAACATTGGCGGATGAAGGCGATACTTTATCGCGTCCGCGCACTCGTTCTGCACGTAGCCTCTCTGAACTC
>NZ_CAXTGZ010000335.1:0-6686 GCF_964243625.1 uncultured Caballeronia sp. | reverse complement strand
GTACTTGCCGTAGGTGCGGACGCTTTCTTCGACCTGCGCGGCGAGTTCGCGCGTGGGCGTCAGGATGAGCGCACGAACCGGGCGCTTGGCGCCGGCCGCAGGGGCGGCTGCCTCGGACAAACGTTGCAGGATAGGCAACGTGAAACCGGCCGTCTTGCCGGTGCCGGTCTGCGCGCCTGCCAGCAGGTCGCCACCGTTCAGCACGGCCGGGATGGCCTGCGACTGGATGGGAGTAGGGGTGGTGTAGCCTTGTTCAAGGACCGCGCGAAGCAAGGGTTCGGACAAGCCGAGGGAATCAAAAGACATAAGTGTTCACAGATTCGGTATGCCGACCGGCGTTGTCGCATAGGCCTCAAATGAGGTGCGCGCGTACGACGATCGAGGAAATCGGGCGGCATGACGATCGGGGCGCTTGCTTGAAGTCAAGCAGGAGCGCCGGGAAAGTTGCCGCGAAGATCAACGCGCTATCAAGACACGCTGACTGGCGTTAAGTTGCATTTGAAGCGCGCACGCTTCAAATCATCAGGCATTGAGTGCCGATCAGGGCAGGCTCACGCAACATAGCGCGCAATGCTGACGAATTGACACAAGCTGCCGCCCAACACGAACAGGTGCCAGATGCCATGGCCGTGCCGGATGCGCTCGTCGTTGATGAAAAAGTAAATGCCGGCGCTGTAGATCAAGCCGCCTGCCAGCAGCCACGCCGTGCCGGCGGGCGGTAATGCTGTAACGAGAGGACGGATGGCTACGAGCGCGAGCCAGCCCATCAACACGTAAATCACCATCGATACACTGCGGGTTCGGCGCCCGAGCGTGAGTTCCTGAACGATGCCAAGAGCAGCAAGCCCCCAGCTTACCCCGAATAGCGACCAACCCCACGGACCGCGCAGCGTGACGAGCGTGAACGGCGTGTAGCTTCCCGCGATCAGCAAATAAATGGCCGAATGATCGCATTTCTGCAATACAGCCTTGAGCCGCGGGCTGCGGACCCAGTGATAGAGCGTTGAAATCGCGTACAAGGCGAGAAGCATGGCGCCATACACGGCAAAGCTCACCATCTTGTACGGATCGCGTTCCAGCGATGCCATGGTCACGAGCGTTGCAAGTCCCGCCACCGACAGTACAGTGCCGACAAGATGGGTAACGCTGTTGAACCGCTCACCAACGTGCATCGAAGAACATCCTCACTGCCTGCGCTGCGTTTTCCGCATGTATCTGCAATCGCCCGGTATTTTACCGCGAGACCGGCTACTCGAACGGATAGTCCCCGACTCGCTTTGATTGCGCACAGGTGCTGCATACAAATACCGGGTGCAAAAGTTGAGCGCAAAAAGAAGAAGGGCGCTGCCCCGACTGCGAGGCCTGCGCCCTTCACTGCATTTTACGCTACTGGTCGAACTGGTCTCTTTCGGTCAGTCCAGCGGCGCCGAACGCAGGTTGCTCACTTGTTGCGGCGACACCGGCGTACCGTGGTTGCCCCACGACATACGAATGTACGTCACAACCGCAGCCACTTCCGTATCCGACAAAGCTTGCGCAAACGGCGGCATGCCATACGGATGCGGGTTGCCTTCCGTGCTCGGCGGATAACCACCGTTGAGCGTCATGCGGATCGGGTTCACGGCCGATTGCATCTGGATGGACTGGTTGTTGGCGAGCGGCGGGTAAGCCGGCGGCTTGCCGAGACCGTTCTCCGCGTGGCACTTCGCGCAATTTTCCGTGTAGATCTTCTTGCCCTGGACCAGCAACTCGCCACCGAATTTCTCCGATGTCTCGAACTGCATGGTTTCCGGCGCTTCCTTCTTTTGCGGAATCGACTTGAGGTACGTGGTCATTGCGCCGATGTCCGCGTCCGTCATGTATTGCAGGCTGTTGTGAACCACTTCGGCCATTGGACCGAATACGGCGCCACGCTGCGATACACCCGTCTTCAACAGGTCGTTGATGTCCTTCGCGTCCCAGTCGCCAAGACCGGCTTCCTTGTTCGACGTGAGCGAAGGCGCATACCAGTTCTGCAGCGGAATCAGGCCGCCGCCGAAGGCTGCCGAGCTCACCGGGCCGCCGAGCGGGTTGATCGAGGTGTGGCACATGCTGCAATGGCCAAGCCCTTCGATCAGGTAAGCACCGCGGTTCCATTCGACCGACTTCGTGGGATCCGGCTTGAATTCGCCTTCGCGGAAGAACAGCACGCGCCAGCCAATCAGCATGTTGCGCTGGTTGAACGGGAAGCGCAGTTCGTGCGGACGGCTGGGTTCGTTCACGGGCGGAACCGAGCGCATGTACGCGAACATGGCGTCCGAGTCGGCGCGCGTGACCTTCGTGTAAGCCGTGAACGGCATGGCCGGGTAAAGCAGGCTGCCGTCTTTCGAGCGTCCGTTATGGATCGACCGGTAGAAATCGTCCGATGTCCATTTGCCGATACCGTACTGGTCGTCCGGCGTGATGTTCGGCGTGTACATGGTGCCGAACGGCGTCAGCATGGGCAGGCCGCCCGCGAACGTCTTCCCGCCGCGAACCGTGTGGCAGGCAATACAGTCACCAGCGCGCGCCAGGTACTCACCGCGCTTGATCAGCTCGGTCTGGTCGGCGGGCACGGCGGCGACAGCGCCGCTCGAATGGAATGCGTCGCCACCCGACCAGAGGGCGGCAGCGGCTGCGGCAGCCGTAAGGACGACAACCGCCGAGAGTGCGAACAGGGACTTGCGTTTCATATTCTTATCGCTCCTCGCGCCTTATTGCGGTTCGCTGCCGCAAACGAGCGGCATCTTGCGTGAGCCAGCGGGCGCGGGTACCGGATTGGCCGGTGCGGTTTGCGTGGAAAGCCAGGCGGCGACAGAGGTCACGTCGTCGTCGGTCAGGCGGGATGCGATCTGTTGCATGCAGTCAGGTGCTTTCGCGTGACGCGAGCCCGCACGCCAGGCGCCGAGCTGCGCGCTGATGTAGTCGGAGTGCAATCCCACGAGACCCGGAATAGCCGGTTCCATACCAGTGAGCGACGCGCCGTGGCAGGCCGCGCAAGCCGGGATGTTGCGGCTCGGGTCGCCGTTCAGCACGATCTGCTGGCCTTTCGTCACAGTCGATGCCGACACGGTCGGCTTGGCCGGCTGCGGATAAGGCGGGCGCTGTTGCGAGAAATACGTGGCGATCTGGTGAAGGTAGTCGTCGGAGAGATACGTGACGAGGTAGTTCATGGGCGGATACTTCCGGCGGCCTTCACGGAAGTTCTGCAACTGGTTGTACAGGTACTCGGCAGGCTTGCCGGCAAGACGCGGGAAATAGTCATTGTCCGTGCCTTCACCGTGCACGCCATGACATGCCGTACAGCCCTGCACACGTGCTGCCATGGTGTCCGGCGCGACGGGCTGGGCGGCTTGAGCTTCGGCGGCGCCGGCGGCAGCGCTGGCAGTCCCTAAGAGCGCCAGCGCCATTAGCGGGGCGAGCAACGGACGAAAGATGCGTCTTGAAGACACGCGACACTCCATGAATTTCGAGGACCTGCCGAGCTTCGTTCGGCCCGGTGCGAATATGTGGTGAACCATTGCCACATTGGCTCTGCGAGCCTCTGATGCGACGCGGCATTCTATCATCGTTGCCTGATGATGACTATTTGAGCATTGACCTGTTGTGGCTGACTTTCAACCTCTGCGCGACAATTTGCCGCGCGACTGATCGACAGGGGATTTGAAACTCTTCAATCACTGGCGGGGCGTTGCGTTCGACAAAGCATCGACTCGATTTCGACCATTTCCTGCAACTGTCCTTGTCGTGCATTCCATGTGCCCGTTCCGATAGACTCGCGGTCCGGAAGCCCTGTTGCGCCGATCCACGACACCCCACCAAACTTTCAATACTTTCCTCGTTCGCTTTCAGCATGACTCAATTTCCGCAGGTGTGCGCATGAACGGCGATCCGCTCTGGTTGTCGCAGGTCGTTATCGCTGCGTTTGCCGATATTGCGTTTGCCTGCACGCTCGGCGCGGGATTGCTGAGCGTGTGGTTATCGAAAGAGAAAGCGGTCGAGGCCAAATCGCCCGCCCATGCCGCGTGGCAGAAAGCGCGGCGGTTGAGCATCGGCGGCGCGGTCGTGCTGGCCGCGGCGAATCTCATGCTGGTCTGGCTGCAGGCGGCATCGATGAGCGGCGAGCCTTTGTTCGATGCGTTCTCCGCCGTTTTCGCCGTGGTGACTAGCACGCATGCGGGTATCGGCTGGGCGATCGCCTTTGGCGGCAGCGTGCTGCTTAACTTTGCAATGGTGTTCGCGACCGCGAAGGGCAGTCCGCGGCTCGGGTTGTTCGCGGTGGGCGCGATCGTGGCCGCGGCGGGGAAGGCGTCGATTGGCCATGCCGCCGATGCCGGCGCGTTTTCGCTGGCCGAAGGCGTGCAGACCGTCCACCTTCTGGCGACCGCGTTATGGGGCGGGGTGGTGTTCGCGGGCGCGTGGAGCGTGTTGTCGGCGTTGGGGACATCGCTGGCGCGGGCGTTTTTGATTCGCACGGCCGGAAAGATGTCGACGATGTCCGTGATCGCCGTCTCGCTGGTGGTAGCGACCGGCATCTACAACGCCTGGCGCGGGTTGGGCGGTTCGGCAGAAGCGCTCGAAGCAAGCGCGTGGGGCCAGGCGCTGGTCGTGAAAGCGGTGCTGGTCGCGACCGCGTTGCTGCTCGGCGCAATGAACCGATGGTCCGTGTTGCCGCGATTGCAGCGCACGGCATCGACAGTCGATGCCCGCACGTTCACCGGCGTCATGCGGGTGGAAGCGGTTTTGATCGTTGCGGTGTTTGTCGCGGCCGCCGTGCTGTCGCACAGCGTGCCGGGGTTTGCATCGGCGGGATGAAGCGCAGGCGGGTGTTGTGCCTGGCGAGCTTATTCGTAACCGAGTCTGTGACTCACGATAGGCGCGCAGAACAGCGCCAGCGCGCAGCCGACTGCCTTGCCCTGCAACTCGATGAACGCCTTGTGCGACATGGGCGATGAAAACAGGACATCGGCCAGTTGCGGCAGGCAAAACAGCACCGCAGCGCCAATGAAGCATTTCGTGACGACCGACAGCCGCCAGTTGTACTGCGCGCCCATCGAGGCGCAGATCACGCGGAGCACGCCGAACAGCACAAGCGCGCCAACGGCCATTTGCGTGCGGATATATTCGTCTGGAAGTGTGTACATGCTGGACTCTTTCGCTTTATCGTCGCGCTCTTCCCGGGCGCATGGGTCGGAACATCAGTACACGAGATAATGCAAGACGCGGGCCAAGCGTCGATGCTGCATGCAAAGCCTTGCTGCAAAAGGGTTCCCCAGAATTACGAACGCCCTTTTTCAACGGCGTAACGCGCTGCGAGAACGTAGTTCAACAGCGCGTTACGTAACGACATCAAGACAAACCGCTGTCTCGACAAACCGTATTCTACGATGCCTTAAGCAACCGTATCGTACGGTGCGCCGCAATTCTCAGATCACCATTCTGCAACGCTGCCATCGGCGTGACGCCAGACCGGATTGCGCCAGCGGTGACCGACCTTCGCCATCTCGCGCACCTTCTCTTCGTTCACTTCGATACCCAAGCCCGGCCCTTGCGGAATCATCACCATGCCGTCTTCGTATTTGAAGACTTCCGGGTTCTTGATGTAGTCGAGCAGGTCGTTGCCCTTGTTGTAGTGAATCCCGAGGCTTTGCTCCTGGATGAAGGCGTTGTAGCTGACGGCATCGATTTGCAGGCAGGTCGCCAGCGCGATCGGCCCAAGCGGGCAATGCAGGGCGAGGGCAACGTCGTAGGCTTCGGCCATCGATGCAATCTTGCGGCATTCCGTGATCCCGCCCGCATGCGATGCGTCCGGCTGGATGATGTCCACATAACCGCCGGCCAGGATGTGCTTGAAGTCCCAGCGCGAATAGAGACGCTCGCCAAGCGCGATCGGCGTGCTCGTCTGGTTCACGATATCGCGCAACGCCTCCACGTTCTCCGACAACACCGGCTCTTCGATAAACAGCAGCTTGAACGGATCGAGTTCCTTCGCGAGGACCTTCGCCATCGGCTTGTGCACGCGGCCGTGGAAATCCACGCCGATGCCGATATTCGGACC
The DNA here is from genome assembly GCF_964243625.1 of uncultured Caballeronia sp. Classification (NCBI taxonomy): domain Bacteria; kingdom Pseudomonadati; phylum Pseudomonadota; class Betaproteobacteria; order Burkholderiales; family Burkholderiaceae; genus Caballeronia; species uncultured Caballeronia sp. The sequence goes on along the minus strand of NZ_CAXTGZ010000335.1, from coordinate 610 downwards.
CACCGCCTCGCGCACGGCCGCGACGTTGTTAATGACCGCCTGGACCTTGTCGAAGGTATCGATGATCTGAAGTTCTTCCGAACCATTCATCTTCACGGCCTTGAAACCGCGATCCACAACGGCGCGCGCATTGTTCGCGACATCGCTTGGACGATCGCCGCCAATCCATGAATACACCTTGATGCGGTCGCGCACCTGGCCGCCGAGCAGCGCGTGAATGGGCACGCCGTGATGCTTGCCCTTGATGTCCCACAGCGCCTGATCGACGCCCGCAATCGCGCTCATGCCGATCGGCCCGCCACGATAAAACCCCGCGCGATACATCACCTGCCAGTGATCCTCGATCAACAGCGGGTCCTTGCCGATCAGATAGTCCGAGAGTTCATCGACCGCTGCTGCGACCGTGTGCGCGCGGCCTTCCACCACCGGTTCGCCCCAGCCGACGATGCCTTCGTCCGTCGTGATCTTCAGAAAACACCAGCGCGGCGGAACGATAAAAGTTTCGAGTTTCGTGATTTTCATGCTGGCGTCTCCTGATTGTCTGGTGAGTGAGGAACGAGGGTTTCAATGCTATCAAAAATCAGCTCACGTTGTATATTAATAGTACTAT
>NZ_CAXTGZ010000334.1:0-6699 GCF_964243625.1 uncultured Caballeronia sp. | reverse complement strand
GTGTGTATTTCGTGACGATGACGCCAACCGCCTCGGAGCGCCCGAGAATGAGCGATCGCGCCAGCGCGTTTGGCCGATAGTTGAGCTCTTCCGCGATAGCGAGCACGTGCGCACGTGTGTCCGGGGAGATAGGACTGTCTTTCTGGAAGCACCGCGATACGGTCGATTGCGCCACGCCCGCAGCGAGCGCAACGTCGTAGGACGTCGCGCGGGCAGGGCGGGGCAAGGCGGTGTCTATTGGCGGCATGGCGTGGGTGTTGGACGGAGCTGAATCACTGACCTGGCGAGATACCGAATGACATCGCGGTCCATCGCGGTCAAAAATGCGATTCTAACCGGGCCGCCCCGCTCAGGCCGTCAGGCTGACTGCAGCGACAGCTTGCTGAGTCTCGTACGGTAACAGGCGCAGCGGCGCCACATAGCCGTTATGGTCGACGCCGAACCCCTCTTGAGCCGCCGCAGTGACGATCGCCGGAGACCATACGATGTGCTTCTTCTGGTCGCCCGTCGTCATGACCGCCACGAGCAGGGGCGCGTCGCCAACAGATCTGACGGAGCGCCAGACGTTCGCCGGCACCGAGTACAAGGCCTGACGCGGCACGGTAACGGGCGTCTTGTCGGCGCCTTCGTTCAAGATCAATTCGGCTTCACCGTCGAATACGATCAGGACCTGCTTGGCATCCACGCGATGAGTCCCGATCTCCTGCCCCGGATCGATCAGCAACCAGTCGATGGAAAACCCATGTGGATAGAGAATGTCGGCCTGCTGGTTGCGGTCCTGCGTGATGCCGAAGCCCACGATGCTTGCGACCTCTGCGCGATGGCCCGGCAGCACACTGCCGAGAAGGGCATGCCGCGACCATTTCCGGTCGGCGACCGTGACCATGCGCTTGCGCATTTCATCGGGCGAATAGTGACGCAGGCTCTCGGCTGTCTCCTGGTCGATGGGCTCGAGCAGCGCATCGTCTGCAGGCTTCGCTGTGCCGTTGCTGGTGTCGACAAGGAGATTTTCCTTGGTCAGGTAAAGCCCGTGTCGCGCCGCCTGTTCGAGGATCGATGGATGCCAGATGATGCCTCCGGTGTCATCGCCGCCAAGCGCCGAAAAAATCCAGCCGTCGTCATTGCCAATATTGCTGAAGCCGCGAAAGATCCAGGTAGGGATGCTCAGTACGTCGCCGGGCTCGCCGATCACGGTGCCCTCGTCTCCATTCGCACCCCACCGGAATAGCCAGCGGCCGCTGAAAATCATGAAGACCTCTGCCGTGTAATGCACATGGAGATTGTTCACGACACCGGGCGGCATGGCCGCAACGCCAAGACTGAAGCCATGTGGTTCGCGCAGATTGACCACCTGGTCTTCACTTTGTGACACACCTGCTCCGATCAGCGAATAATTTTCCTTGCGATCGGACCCCTTCATCTTGCAGTCGATGAACGCGATCTTGCACGCCACCATGTCCGATCTGAGAACCAGCCGGCTCTTCGCCGCGGCCTGGTCGAGCGTCTTTGCTTCACTCATGTTCACTTCTCCATTCCTGTTCTTTGCGATTTTATGCATTCGAATGCATAGGCTAATGCAAAACAGGCGGAAAGGGCAAGTTCATCGAAGAATTAGTGTGCTGGCCCGAACGTCAGGAGATGTCGGTTTCGAGATATTGCGCAGCTTGCGCCACCGCAATGTCGATGAAATTCATCAACGCAGGATGATCGTCGTCGGATCGCCAGATCAGGTCCAGGACGGCGCTGACGGGTTTGTCGATATCGAGTGGCCGGAAGGCGACGCCCGGGAACCGCATGTGCCTCGCGGACGCCGGAACGATCGCAAGCCCCACGCCGCTCGATACCAGGGCCACGACCGTGTAGAGCTGGGTTGCGTCCTGCACGATCTCGGGCACGACCTCGGCTTCGTGAAGAATGTCCGAGACGATCTTGTGGAAGTAGAACGCGTCCTTGCGGCTGAAAAGAATGAACGGTTCGGCTGCCAGTGCTTCGACCGGCACGCGTTCGAGGTGCGCCAGCGGATGGTATTCGCCGAGCGCCAGCATCATGGGTTCGCGGATCAGCGTGCGCGTGGAGAGTTCGCCGCTGTCATTGCCGATCGGCCGCACGAACCCTATGTCCATCTCCCCGGCGAGGATCGCTTCGCGCTGCCTTTGCGTCACGCCTTCCCGCAGTTCGAGGCGTATGTCGGGATGCCGTGTGCGATAGGCGCCAATGCATTGAGGCAAGAGCTGAGGCAGTGCGCCTGCCACGAAAGCGATCCCGAGGCGGCCTCGTTCGCCCCGGCCGGCAAGCTTCGCATGCTCGATAACGACGTCTGCCTGAGCCAGCAGCCGGCGCGCGCCCGAGAGCAGCTCGACACCTGCGTGAGTCAGCCTGAGCGGGCGTTTGCCGCGAATGAAGAGCGCCGTATCCAGGCTCGCCTCCAACTGCATGATCTGCTGGCTGAGAGGCGGCTGCGTGATGTGGAGGCGCGCGGCCGCGCGCCCGAAATTGAGCTCTTCCGAGAGCACGACGAAATAACGAAGCTGGCGCAAGTCGATCATGTTTCATTCCTAAAACGTATGAAACTCCAATGAATAATATATTAGACAGAACAAATTGACCGGCGCAAATTTGTTTCCATGCAAGAACAAGCAGTAAATCAAGGCCCGGTCAACGCCCGGCCGATGTCTGGTTAAAGCCTCGAACGCATCAATGGAGCGACGATCATGTTTCATCGATTTGCCTGTGCTGCCTTTTATGTCGCGATGACCGTCACCGGTGTCGTGACGACGGCCGTGGCAGCCGGTGAGCCCGCACCCTACGCACTAAAAGCCGGCAGACCGTACGCAGGGCAGTCGATCAAGGTCATGGCGGTATCGACTCCGCAGTTCACTGCGCTGCAAAAACGCACACAGGAATTCACCGACTTGACCGGCATAGAAGTGAAGTGGTCCTTCGTGCCGTTCAAGGCGCTGCAGGAAAAAGTCACGAGCGTGGGCGTAGCCGCGAACGGCAACTTCGACGTGGTGAACTATCTGGATCAGTGGGGCGCGTCCTACGCATACTGGTTGATGCCCCTCAACGATTACATTGCGCGCGACAAGCTCGACCTCAACGACTATCCGCCCGCATTTCTCGAAGCCCTCACCATCAATGGCAAACTCAACGGACTGCCGTTACGCAGCAACGTGCAAATGATGCTGTACCGCAAGGACATCTTTGCGAAGCTCGGGTTGAAGCCGCCAAAGACCTGGCAAGACCTGATCGATGCGGGCCCGAAGATTCGTGCAGCCTTCCCGGATGTTGCGCCGCTCGGTTGTTACTACGGCGCGGATGGCAACCGCCAGAACCTGTTTGCATGGGCCGATTTCGTGCGCGGCGCGGGTGGCCGGATTCTCGATGACAGGGGCTATCCGGCATGGACCTCGCCAAAAGCCATGGAAGCCACGCGCGAGTACGTCGGCCTGATGACCAAGAACAACCTGTGCGGGGCGGGCGCGACGTCGAATGTGGAACAAGACAGCCGCGTCGCCTTCCAGCAGGGCAGAAGCGCGGTGCTGCCAATCTGGCAATGGGCTTATTCAGCCGCCACCAATCCTAAAGACTCGACGCTCACGAAGGATCAGGTTGGCTTTGCGCCCATGCCGGCCTACAAGGCGGGCGATCCGCCGAGCACAGTGATCAACGTGATGCCGGTTTCCATCTCGGCTTACTCGAAGCACAAGGATGCGTCGTGGGAGTTCCTCAAATGGGTCACGAATTCCGATCTGGACAAACGCAATGCGATCGAGCGCAACGTCAATGGATTTGCAGTTGTGAACAGTGTGGTGAACCGCTGGTCGAGCATGGGCGACCCCCAGGTCAATGCAGCAAACGACCACATCTTGCTGGCGGCCAAAGCGGCGCTCGAAGGCAATGCCGCGCCGATGCCCGAAGTCGTCTACTGGCCGGAGGTCGCAGATCTTGCTTCGGTGGCGATCAACCAGGCGGCGTCCGGAGGCGACGTCGATGCACTCATGAATACGGCAGCGCAGCGCGCGAATCATGTCGTGCAGCGCGCGCTTCGCTAGAGCTCGAGCAGAACGGGTCCACTTGAGGAACATGTGTCATGTCTGAACGTATCGCCAAGTATGGAATGGTTGCGCCGGGATTGCTGATCGTGCTCGGCACGGCGCTTTATCCGCTGGTCACGACCTTCTATCTCAGCTTTCGCGACTGGAATCTCGGCCGCGCGAATGAATCGAAGTCCTTATGGTTGCCCTCAGACGGCTTCTCGCAAATAGGTTATCTCTTCGATAACTACACGCGTGCTCTCACCGACCCGTCAATGTGGAATTCGGCGTGGGTCACCGCGCGTTTCACGGTGGCCTCCGTGGTGCTGACCGTCGGGTTCGCGCTCGCAATCGCCGTACTGCTGTTTCGCGGCGGTCTGGTTCGCGCGGTCTTGCGCTCCATGCTGATCCTGCCGTTCGCCATGAGCCCCGCGTTGATCGGCGCGCTCTGGCGTTTCATGGCAAACGCCGACTTCGGCGTGGCCGGCGCAATCAGCCGCGCATTGCGTCTGAAAGATATCGACATTCTTGGCAACGCAACCGCGGCGTTCTGGCTGGTTTTATCCAGCGATGTGTGGCACTGGACGCCTTACTTTGCGCTCATCTTCATTGGCGCGCTCGCGTCGGTGCCGAAGGAAAGCCAGGAAGCGGCCGAGATAGACGGCGCAACCCCGCTTCAAGTGTTTTTCTCGATTACGCTGCCGCAGTTGTGGCCGGTTCTGGCGGTTGCCATGGTCCTCAAGGCCATCTTCGCAATGAAAGTATTCGACCAGGTCGTGATGATCACGAATGGCGGTCCCGGGCAGGCAACGCAGACACTCACGCACTTCATCTATTTCCAGGGCTTCAAGTACCTGAACATGGGTTATGCGTCGGCGCTCGGCTGGCTCCTCGTCATACCGATGATGGCGTTGACCGTGCTGTATGTCCGTCTTTCACAGCGTGGGAAATAAGGAACGACATGAACTCGAAATCCATTCCCGACATGTTGCCGCATACGCAATCCGCATCCCCCGCCGGCTACACCGCACCGCACAGGTTTCGCGCTTCGCTGGGCTGGTTTGGACGCGGCGTTGCAATGGCCCTGCTGTTCGTGGTGATCGTGTTGCCGCTGCTCTGGATCTTGTCCGCCGCGTTCAAGCACTACGTGGATATCTACAAGTTGCGCGTGACGTTCACGCCGACCATCGGCAATTTCTTCGAGATCATGCGCGAGCCGTTTCGCGTGCAGGACAAACTGATCAACTCGATCATTGTTTCCATGAGCACGGTCGTCATCACGCTGCCGATCGCGACTGCCGCCGCGTACTCGTTCTCGCGCTTCAGGCTCTTCGCGCACAAGTCGATGCTGGTTGCCGTGCTCGCCACGCAGTTCCTGCCGCCAGTGGTGATCGTGTTGCCGTTCTTCCTCATGTTCCGCGATCTCGGACTCTACGACACGCGCTTGGCGTTGATCGTGGTGCAAACCGCGCTCGTCATGCCGTTCGCAATCTGGATGATCAAGGGTTTCATCGATCAGATTCCGATCGATATTGAAGAGTCCGCGCTGATAGACGGTGCGACCCGTCTCCAGGTCCTCTACCAGATGATCATGCCGATCGCGCTGCCGGGCATTGTCACAGCGGGCATCTTCTGCTTCATCTTGTCGTGGAACGATTTCATCATCGCCGTGATCCTGACTTCGGAAGATGCAGTCACGCTGCCAGTCGCCATGAGCCTGTTCAACCGCGAAGAGGGCGATCTGTGGCAGCTGCTTTCCGCCACCGGCATTCTGATCATGCTGCCGATGTTCCTGTTCGCTTCGTTCATGCAGCGCTATCTGATTCGCGGTACGACGGCCGGCGCTGTCCGCTGATCCGTGCCCCAACTCTTTATTTAAGGCGAAGTTCATGACTACGGTCACATTGAATCGCATCAACAAGAACTGGGGTGGCTTTCACGCCGTCAAGGACTTGAACCTGAGTATTGCCGAAGGGGAGTTCCTCGTGCTGCTCGGACCGTCCGGCTGCGGCAAGACCACGACCATGCGCATGATCGCGGGCCTCGAAGATCCCACCGGCGGCGACCTGATGTTCGACGGCGAGCGCATGAACGGCGTGCCGCCACGGCAACGCGATGTATCGATGGTATTTCAGAACTACGGTCTGTATCCGCACATGAGCGTGTACGACAATATTGGGTATCCGCTCAAGCTGCGGGGTGTGACCGGCGAGCAGCGCGATCGCGAAGTCAGGCGTGCGGCGGACCGGGTCGAACTCGGCCAGTTGCTCACGCGCCGCCCCGCGGCGTTATCCGGCGGTCAGCGTCAACGTGTGGCGCTTGCGCGTTCCATCGTGCGGCGGCCGCGCGTTTTCCTGATGGACGAACCGCTGTCGAATCTGGATGCCAAGCTGCGCGGGTCGATGCGCGCGGAGCTCAAGCACCTCGCCCGCGAGCTTGCCGTCACGACGGTGTACGTCACGCACGATCAGGTCGAAGCGATGACACTCGCCTCGCGCGTCGCGATCATGAAGGAGGGCGTGCTTCAGCAGATCGACGCGCCCGAGAAAATTTACAACGAACCGGCCAATGCGTTCGTCGCGGGTTTTATCGGCTCGCCGGCCATGAATTTGCTGCGCGGGGAAGGCAGGGGTGGTCAGTTTGTCATGTCGGACGGGCTTGC
>NZ_CAXTGZ010000333.1:0-6702 GCF_964243625.1 uncultured Caballeronia sp. | reverse complement strand
AGGCAACGATCTCGGTGGGGTGGTGGCCGTAGTCGTCGACGACGGTGACGCCGCGGACCTCGCCTTTGACCTGGAAGCGGCGGTCTACACCGCGAAAACTTTCGAGGCCGGCGGCGATCTGGCGAAAGCCGAGGAGCTCTTGCGCATCCGGAGCGGCGCGAAGGCGAGCAAGGCCGCCGACCGCATTGCGGCCGAAGGCGTGAGTCCGTTCCCGCAAGAAGTGACCGTGCAGATGGTCGCGAATTTCATCGCGGGCGGGGCGGCGATCAACGCGTTGTCGAAGGCGTCGGGCATGACGCTCGAAGTCGTGGATGCGGGCGTGGCGAGTGCATCGCCTGCAGCGGAAGGTTTCGTCGATGCCGCCATCCGTCGCGGCGGCACGCGCAACTTCGCGCACGATCCGGCCATGACACGCGACGAAGCGTTGCAAGCCATCGCAAAGGGCGCAGAACGTGTGCGGCATCACGCGGCGCTCGGCACGAACGTGATCGGCTTCGGCGAGATGGGGATTGCGAATACATCGGCGGCAGCTTGTTTGATGAGCCGGCTGTGCGCGCTCGAGATCGACGCGTGCGTGGGACGAGGCACAGGTCTTGATGACGCCGGCCTCAACCGCAAGCGCGACGTGCTCGCTGCAGCGCTGAAAAAGCACGCAATTTCGCCGGACCCGGTCGATACGCTCGCCACCTTTGGCGGCTTCGAAATCGCGATGATCGCCGGCGGTTTTCTTGCCGCGGCCGAAGCGCGGATGACGATACTCGTGGATGGTTTTATCGTCACGTCGGCGTTGCTGGTTGCGCACGCCATCAACCCCGCCGTACTCGATTACTGCGTGTTCGCGCACGCGTCGGATGAAACGGGGCATGCGCGAATGCTCGAATATTTCAATGCGAAACCATTGCTGCAACTCGGATTGAGGCTCGGTGAAGGCACGGGCGCCGCGCTCGCGTTGCCGTTGTTGCGTGCGGCCGTGGCGTTCATCAAAGAGATGGCGAGTTTCGAATCGGCGGGCGTATCGGATAAGGCCTCCTGATTACGCCATGAACCGGCCATTGGAAGAACTTCGATATTTCTTCACCGCGCTCGGGTACTTCACCCGCGTGCCGGTGCCGCGCTGGGTCGGCTTCGAGCCACATTACCTGAACGCGGCAGCGCGCTATTTTCCGTTGATCGGCGTGATGGTCGGCGGCGTCGGCGCAGTGGTTTATCTTGCGGCGTTGCAGGTTTTTCCGGCGGGCGTTGCGGTGTTGTTATCGATGGCCGCAACGCTGCTCCTGACCGGCGCGTTCCACGAAGACGGGCTGGCCGATTGCGCCGATGCCTTCGGCGGCGCCTACACCCGCGAGGACGCGCTGCGCATCATGCACGACTCGCGCATCGGCGCGTATGGCGCGATTGCGTTGATCGTGGTGCTGGCGTTGAAGTGGCAAACGCTGGCTTCCATGTTGCCGCTGCGCACTGCATGGATGATCGTCGGCGCGCATGCCGCGAGCCGCACGTTCGCGATCAGTTATCTCTGCACGCTCGAGTACGTGCGTGCCGAGGGCAAGGCGAAACCGGTCGCTCAGAAGATGGGTTCAGGCGCGTTCGCGTTGGCCGCAGTGATCGGCTTGCCGTGCTTGTTTTGGCCCGACTGGCGGCTTGGCTGCGTGCTGCTCGTGGCGCTTGTCGTGATGCGGTTTTTCATCGGGCGATACTTTGTCAAGCGCATCGGCGGATATACCGGCGACTGCCTCGGCTTCGCGCAGCAGCTTTTCGAAGTCGCAATCTACTTGATCGGACTCGCATGGATCTCGTCCTGATTCGCCATCCGGCTGTGGGTATCGACGCCGGGATTTGTTATGGCCGTACCGATGTTCCGCTTCTCGGCGACGCGGCGGAATCGGCGCGTTTATTGGACGCGCGTTTGAATGCGCTAAGGGTGCCGGCCATCAAAGGCACCTGGTACACGAGTCCGTTAAGCCGATGCCGTCTGCTGGCCGAATCATTAGGCCCGGTCCAAACCGATCCGCGCCTGCAGGAACTCGACTTCGGCGCCTGGGAAGGTGAGCGTTGGGACGGCCTTGATCGCGCGATGCTCGACGCATGGGCCGCAGATCTGGAGCATGCGCGCGAGCATGGCGGCGAGAGCGTTGCGCAGTTTGCCGGGCGTGTAGCCGGTTGGGCGGATTCGGCTTTGAGCGCTGATAACGAAGAACCAGTTCACGTTGTCACACACGCCGGCGTCATACGCGTTCTCACCGGCCATCTGCTCGGCATAAAACGCGCGAACGTCATTCAATGGCCGCTGGATTTCAGCGCGATCGTGTGGCTCAGACGCGTGCGCGGCGAGTGGCTGCTCGTGCGATGGAACGCGTGACCTTACTTCGGACGCCTGGCGCGGGCAGCGTCCAGGTCCTTACATAGCGCCTTGGCGCCAAGCGCGAGACGCGGTGTTGGCCGGTTGATCAGATCGCCGTCTATGCCGAAGAGATTGCCGCGCTCGACGGCTTTCATCGAAGGCCATTTGCGCCATGTTTCAAGCGATGGCAACGCGCGTTCCGATTTCGTCGCGCCGGGCGTTGCGGTGACGATGGCTTCAGGATCGGCAGCGAGGACGGCTTCGGTCGAGATCGTCGGAACAAGCGGTTTCAGGTCGGCAAATACGTTGCGGCCGCCGCATAGTTCGATCACTTCACTCACCGTGTTCGAGCCGTTGAGCGTCATCAGCGGATCGTCCCAGACCTGATAGAACACGCTCACGGGCGGCTGATTTGCATAACGTGCCCGCAAACCATCGATGTCGTGACGGAACGCACTCGACGCTGTGTTCGCTTCATTCGATGTGCCTAGCAGGACGCCGAGTTTATCGATGGTCGCGGGGATGTCTTCGAGCTTGTGCGGCTCGCTGAAGAACATCGGCACATGCAGTTCGCGCAACCGGTCGAGCTGGCGCAGCGCATTACCGTGCCGCCAGACGACGATCAGATCGGGTTTCGTTGCGACGATGCGTTCGAGATCGAGCGATTTGTTGTCGCCGACACGCGGTATCGATTTCGCTTGCGGCGGGTAATCGCTGTATTCCACTGCGCCCACGATCCGGTCGCCGCCGCCCGCTGCGTAGAGCAACTCGGTGACATGCGGCGCGAGGCTGACGATGCGCTGCGCCGGTGTGTTCAACGTGACGGCCGCGCCGGAGTCGTCGGTGACGGTGAGGGCGTGGGCTTGCGTGGGAACAAAAAAGAACAGCGCGACCAGGAGGCGGAAGGTCATGTCATTGGTTGCCGGCGGCTTGTTTAAACGCTTCTGAGAACCTCGACCATTCGCCTTCCGATCCCGTCAATCCAATCCGCAGACTCGGCGATTTGCCCTGCTCGAACAGCCGCGTCCAGATGCCTTTTTCTGCCAGCGTGTGTTGCAACGCTGCGGCGTTCGAGGTTTCGAACCACGCAAAAAGGGGCGTCGAAAAAGCCTCGAAACCCCGGGCGCGAATCAATGCTGCGAGTCTCGCGCTATCGTGAGCGAGCACTTCGCGCGTCGCCGTTTGCCACGCGTGATCATTGAACGCGGCCGATACCGCATGCCGTGCCGGACCACTCACGGTCCACGCGCCGAGCGTTTCGTCCAACGCGTCGCGTAAAGGCTGAGACGCGAGCACGAACCCGGCGCGAATTCCCGCCAGGCCATAGAACTTGCCGACCGAACGCAGCACGACCAGCCCTTCGCGGTCACTTTCGGATGCCAATGAAGCGTCGTTGTATGCATCGGCGAAGGCTTCATCGATGATCAGCGTACCGCCGCGTGCCGACAGTTGCTCGTGCCATCCGAGCAGGACGTCACGGCCTGATTGTTGTGTCGTCGGATTGTTGGGATTGGCAACGATCACGTGATCGACGTCCTCCGGCAAAGTCGTGGACATTACATCCAGCGGCACGATCCGATGCCCGGCGCGTTCAAATGCCGGCGCATATTCGCCGTAAGTCAGCGCCGCAACCGCCGCGACGCCCGTTCGCAGCAATGAAGGCAATGCGCGAATTGCCGCCTGGCTTCCCGCAACGGGCAACGCGCCCGGCGCACCATAATGTCTCGCCGCAAGCTCGGCAAAACCATCGGCGTCTTCGGGCAAGCGACGCCAGGCATCGACGGGAACAGGGGGAACCGGATAGGCCCGCGGATTGATCCCCGTCGACAAATCCAGCCAGTCCTCCAGCGCAATCCCATACCGCCGCGCGGCTTCGCGCAGATTGCCGCCGTGTCGTATCGGTTCAGCCATGAAACCCCGCGCCCATGAAAGCCAGCACCAGCAACAGTACGAGCCAAAGCACTGTAGTGCGTTCGACGAGCCGCAGCGCCGCGACCACGTGTTTTGGCGTCGCGGTCACGCCGAAGCCGAGCACGGGTCGCGTCTCGAGCGTGCCGTGATACATCGCGGCGCCGCCGAGCAGCACGTTCAGACTGCCCGCGCCCGATGCCATCACCGGCCCCGCGTTCGGGCTGTCCCACAACGGCGCCTGGGTTCGCCAGCAGCGCCAGGCCGTGCGGGTATCGCCGAGAAGGGCGTAGCTCGCCGCGGTGAGACGCGCGGGCACGTAGTTCAGGACATCGTCGAAACGGGCAGCCGCCCAGCCGAAGCGCAAATAACGCGGCGTCCTGTAACCCCACATCGCATCGAGCGTATTGGCCAGGCGAAACATCAGCGCGCCCGGGCCGCCCGCGATCACGAACCAGAAGAGCGCGCCGAAGATCGCATCGTTGCCGTTTTCCAGCGCCGATTCGACGGCGGCGCGCGAGAGCGCGGCTTCATCGGCGTTGGCGGTTTCACGCGAGACGATCCGCGCCGTCAGCGTGCGCGCCTCCGGCAGATCGCCGCGCCCGAGCGCGCGTGCGATCGGCACGATGTGGTCTCGCAGGCTCTTGGCGCCGAGCGCGAACCACAACAGCGTGATGTGCACGGCGCAAGCGGCGGCAAACGGCAGCACGCTCACAAGAATCCAGCCGATGAAAACCGGCGGCACAACCGCCAGCAGCCACGCAAGAATGCCCGCCGGCCGCGCGCGAAAGCCCGTGTTCAACCGGGCTTCGATCCGCGTGGCAAGCCGGCCGAACGCCACCAGCGGATGGCGCGTTGCCGGTTCACCAAAGACGCGATCGACGACCACGCCCGCTATGGCGAGCATGGCCGTGACGTAAAACGAGAGCAGCAACATGGTCAGCCTTTGAGGACGAGTGGCAGGCCTGCCACCATCATGGCCACGTGCGTGCTCGCGGCGGCGACGCGCTGATTCAGGCGGCCGAGTTCATCGACGTAAAGGCGCGTGACCGACCCCATCGGCACCACGCCCAGTCCTATTTCGTTGCTCACCACAATGAGCTTTCCTTTTACCTGCGACAGGGCCGCGTCAAAGGCGCTGAACGCTTCCAGAGGAGGACCGTCGGGCGTGGTTCCATCGGCGGGAAAAAGCAGGTTCGCAAGCCACAGCGTCAGGCAGTCGATCAGCACGACATGTCCCTCGCGATCCAGTTCGCGCAGCACGCCGCCGAGATCGAGCGGTGCTTCGACCAGCGCCCAATGCGCCGGCCGCCGCTCGCGATGCAACGCCACGCGCGCCGCGAATTCGTTGTCACCGACGCGCGCCGTCGCCACATAAGTGACGGGCAATTCGCTGTCGGCGGCCATGCGTTCGGCAAACGCGCTCTTGCCCGAGCGCGCGCCGCCGAGAATGAAGGTAAGGTCGGGGGAAGTCATCGCAATATTGTACCGGTGGGCGCTAACATGACGTCTTTCGTGAAACCGGGCACCCCTATGCAATTCGCACCGCGCGGCACGCTGATGATTCAGGGCACGACCTCCGATGCCGGCAAGAGCACGCTGGTCGCAGGCTTATGCCGATTGGCCCGGCGCGGCGGGATGAAAGTCGCGCCGTTCAAACCGCAGAACATGGCGCTGAACAGCGCGGTCACGGTGGACGGCGGCGAGATTGGCCGTGCTCAGGCGCTGCAGGCGATCGCGGCGGGCGTGGATGCCGAGATCGACTTCAATCCCGTGCTGCTCAAGCCGACCAGCGACCGCGGTGCGCAAGTGATCATCCACGGCCACGCGCACGCCAATCTCGATGCCCGTGCATACCACGAGTACAAGACCATCGCCTTCGACGCCGTGCTCGCGTCCTACGCCCGCCTGCAGCAGCGATTCGACACGATCATCGTGGAAGGGGCGGGAAGTCCGGCCGAGGTGAACCTGCGGGACCGGGACATTGCCAACATGGGTTTTGCGGAGCGGGTGGATTGCCCCGTCGTGCTGGTGGCGGATATCGACCGCGGCGGGGTGTTCGCGCATTTGCTCGGGACGCTTGCGTGTTTGTCGGAGACGGAAAGGGCGCGGGTTCACGGCTTCGTGATCAACCGTTTTCGCGGTGATATCGGCCTTCTGCAACCCGGTCTCGACTGGCTGGAAGCGCAAACCGGCAAGCCGGTGCTTGGCGTGGTGCCTTATCTGCATGGCCTGACGCTCGATGCCGAGGACATGCTGCCGAGCCAGCTCCATACGCGCGGCGACGGCGCCGAGGTGCTGAAAGTGATCGTCCCGGCGTTGCCGCGCATCAGCAATCACACCGATTTCGATGCACTGCGCGCACATTCCCAGGTGGATTTTTCATACGTACGAGCCGGAAGCGCGCCGCCGCCGGCCGACAGCACCACGCTGCCCATGCCGCCGGTCATGAC
>NZ_CAXTGZ010000332.1:0-6713 GCF_964243625.1 uncultured Caballeronia sp. | reverse complement strand
CACGCACGAACGCCCCGAAAAACGCGGCATGGGTGTGGTCTTCCAGAGCTACGCGTTGTTCCCGCATATGACGGTGAACGGCAACGTGGGTTTCGGTCTCGAGATGCGCAACATGAAGCGCGCGGCGCGCGCCGAACGCGTGGCCGAAGCGCTGGAACTCGTGCGTCTTACCGGATTGGGCGGCCGATATCCGAAAGAGCTTTCAGGCGGACAACGGCAGCGCGTGGCAATTGCGCGCGCCCTTGCCATGCGGCCTGAACTACTGCTCCTCGATGAACCCATGTCCAACCTCGACGCCAAGCTGCGCGAGGAAATGCATATCGAATTGAGGGGAATCCAGAAGCGTCTCGGCATCACGACAATCCTCGTCACGCACGATCAGGTCGAAGCCATGACCATGAGCGACCGGATTGCGGTGATGCATCGCGGGACCATCGCCCAGTTGAGCACGCCGTTCGAGGCGTACGAGCGCCCGGAGACGCCGTTTGCATCGGCGTTCCTCGGCAAGACCAACTTGCTGCCAGGCGAAGTCCTGCGCCGCAATGGCCGATGCGCGGAAGTCGATGTCGCCGGCACCACGCTCAAGGTGCCGCACGAAGGCCGCCACGTGCAGGGCAAGGTGAATGTGTACATAAGGCCGGAGAAGGTGCACCTGGCAGTCGGTGGTGCAGAGATGCGCGCCACGGGCCGCATCACCACGCGCGTGTTTACCGGCAACCAATGGCTCTTGCTCATCGATACAGGTCTTGGACAGGTCAGCGTAGCGCAGCCGAACAACGGGGCGCCACCGCCGAATGAAGGCGAGCAAGTGGGCCTCATGTGGTCGGACGACGACTTGCGCGTGCTGCAAAAGGAGACACTCGATGGCCACGCTTGACGACGATCGCGCCGGCGCCGCGCCGTGGTTGCTGTCGGCACCTGCACTGCTTCTGTTCTGCGGCCTGCTGCTGGTGCCGCTGCTATTGACGTTCGTGTTGTCCTTCCACGTCTTCAGCGACACAGCGGGCACGCTCGCAACGTACACGTGGCGCAACTACTTCGAGGTAGTCACCGATCCGTATTACGCCGCGATCTTCGGCCGCACCGCAGCGCTCGCGTTCGCGGTGACGTTCTTCTGCATCGTGCTGGGCGTGCCGGAGACCATCGTGCTCGCGCGCATGAAACGGCCGTGGCAATCCATCTGCCTCTTGATCGTGCTCGGACCGTTGCTGATATCGGTGGTCGTTCGAACCCTGGGCTGGCAAATCCTGCTGGGCAACAACGGCGTATTGAACAACGTGCTTCAGGCGCTGCACATCACGTCCGAACCGATCCGGCTCGTCTTCACCATGACGGGCGTCATCATCGCGCTCACCCATGTACTCGTGCCGTTCATGGTGATGTCCGTGTGGGCCACGCTGCAGAAACTCGACCCGCAAGTGGAGTGGGCCGGCCGTTCCATGGGGGCGTCGCCGTTTCGCGTCTTCCGCCGCGTGCTGTTGCCGCAAATCCTGCCCGGCATCTTGTCGGGCTCGATCATCGTGTTCGCGTTGTCAGCGTCCGCGTTCGCAACGCCTGCGCTGATCGGCGGACGGCGGCTGAAAGTGGTCGCAACCGCCGCTTACGACGAATTCCTCGGCACGCTGAACTGGCCGCTGGGCGCGACCATCGCGGTGTTGTTGCTGATTGCGAACGTGGCGATCGTGATGGGCTGCAGCCGGCTCGCCGAGCGCCGCTTCAAACACATCTTCGATTGAACCGGGAGACGTCATGAAACAAAACGGATTCCTCGGTCTGCTGTTCAACGCGCTGTTCCTGACGTTTATCGCGGCGCCGCTGGTCGTGGTGATCGCGGTTGCGTTCACCGACAAAGGCTTCATCTCGCTGCCCTTCGATGGCGCGTCGCTGCGCTGGTTCAAGGCGATCCTCGAGAACGATCAGATCCTCGATGCATTCCTGCTTTCGTTGAAACTGGCGCTGGTTGCATCGACCATTGGCGTGGCGCTTGCCGTCCCGGCGGCGCTCGCGATCGCGCGTTATCGCTTTCCCGGACGCGGCGCGCTCACCGGCTTTTTTCTCTCGCCGATGATGATCCCGGCCGTCGTGCTCGGTATCGCATTCCTGCGGTTCCTGAGCCTGCTCGGGCTCGGCGGCTCGTTCTGGGCGCTGTGCGCGACGCACGTGATCATCGTGTTGCCGTATGCGTTGCGGCTCGCGTTGTCGTCGGCTATCGGGCTCGACCGCGATGCCGAGCGCGCAGCGTTGTCGTGCGGGGCAAGCCGCTTTACCGCATTTCGCCGCGTCGTCCTGCCGATGATCCGCACCGGCGTTGCAGGCGGATGGGTGCTGTCGTTCATCCAGAGTTTCGATGAGCTCACCATGACCATCTTCGTTGCAACGCCCGGCACGACTACGCTACCGGTTGCAATGTACAACCAGATTGCGCAGACGATCGATCCGCTGGTCGCATCGGTATCGACCGTGATGATCGTTGGAACGGTCATCCTGATGCTCGTGCTGGACCGCATGGTCGGTCTGGACCGCGTCCTGATAGGAGAAACACGATGAAAGGCAATGCAGTCGACAGTCCCGACGTGCTGGTGGTCGGCGGCGGGCTGGTGGGGACCGCGGTGGCCTACGGGCTCGCGTGCGAGGGGATGAAAGTGACGGTCCTGGATCAGGGCGATGGCGGCTTTCGTGCATCCCGCGGCAATTTCGGGCTCGTCTGGGTGCAGGGCAAAGGCTACGGCCTGTCGCCTTACGCACGGTGGTCGCGCAGTTCATCGCAACTATGGCCGGGGCTTGCGAAGTCGCTGCTCGAAGAGACGGGGATCGACGTATCGCTGAAACAGCCGGGCGGTTTTCACCTCTGTTTTTCCGACGATGAACTCGCTGAGCGCGAGAAACGCTTGTCCACGTTGCAAGCCGAGCTTGGCGGCGATTATCCGTTTCAGTTGCTCGATGCAAAGGAGTTGCGCGAACGCCTGCCGGCGGTCGGTCCTGAAGTGATCGGCGCGAGCTACACGCCCATGGACGGCCACGTGAATCCGCTCAAGCTCCTGCGCGCGCTTCACGAAGCGATGCAGCGGCGAGGCGTGAAGCTCGTGAGCGGCGAGGAGATCGGACGGATCGTTCCGGATAAAGGCGGGTTCGCCGTGCATGGCAAGAGCGCCGTGTGGCGCGCGCCGCGTGTGGTGTTGTCGGCCGGTCTTGGCAACCGTGCGCTGAGTACGCAGGTTGGTTTGCACGCACCGGTCGCGCCAAATCGCGGCCAGGTTCTGGTGAGCGAACGCGTCGCACCGTTTCTGCATTATCCGACCATCAACGTGCGCCAGACCGACGAAGGTTCGGTGCAATTCGGGGACTCCATGGAAGAGGTCGGATACAACGACTTCACCACCACCGATGTGCTGTCGACCATCGCGCGTCGCGGCGTGCGCAGTTTTCCCATGCTCAAGAACGTGCGGCTGGTACGCACATGGGCTGCGTTGCGTGTCTACAGTCCCGATGGTTTTCCAATCTACGAGCAATCGTTGCAGTATCCCGGCGCGTTTGTCGTGACCTGCCACAGCGGCGTCACGCTGGCCGCCGCGCACGCGAAACGCGTCGCGCCGTGGGTCGCTGGCGGCGAGATCCCCGAGGAGCTTCCCGCGTTTCGCGGCGGACGGTTTCTCGAACCGGGCCACGTTGCCGCCAATGCACACTAGCCGCGTGATGACAGCCAATCCAGTACACCGACACTTTGCATCGATATGACTTCCAAACCGCTATTCAGGGTGCTCGCACCGGTCGCGCCCGCCGTGGCCGACGACATCGTCCAGATCTGGTTCAACGGCCAGCCGCTCAACGTGCCGGGCGGCCGGTCTGTCGCCGCCGCATTGCTCGCGGCGGGTGTGCAGCGTTTTCGCGCGACGCCGGTATCGGGCGCGCCACGCGCACCGTATTGCATGATGGGCGCGTGCTTCGAATGCCTGGTCGAAATCGATGGCATTCCAAGCCGGCAAAGCTGTCTTGTCACCGTGCGCGACGGCATGCGCATTCACTCGCAAGAAGGCGCGAGTGATCTTCCGCCAATGTCGTACACGACCAAGGAGAGCATTCATGGCCGCTGAATCCATCGATGTCGCCGTGATCGGCGCCGGTCCCGCAGGGCTCGCGGCAGCCACGCAAGCGGCGCGTGCGGGTCTGTCCGTTGTCGTGCTCGATGAACAGGAGTCGGTTGGCGGACAGATTTATCGTGCGATAGAACGCAGCGATGCGCAGCGCCGCGAGATTCTCGGTCCCGACTATCAGGCGGGCAGCGCGATCGCGACGGCCTTCGCCCGTTCCGGCGCGCGTTACGTGCCGAACGCGTCCGTCTGGCAAGTCACGCGTGAGAAAACGGTGCATTACTTGAAAGACGGAAAGGTCGGCAGCTTCGAGGCGAAGCGTGTGGTGCTTGCGACCGGCGCGCTGGAACGGCCGTTCCCGATCCCGGGCTGGACCTTGCCCGGCGTGTTGACCGCGGGCGCCGCGCAGATCCTGCTGAAGAGCGCGGGCGAAGTGCCGAGCGAACCGCCGGTGCTCGTCGGTTGCGGTCCGCTCTTGTACCTGCTCGGCTGGCAATACGTGCGGGCAGGCGTTCCGATTCGCGCACTCGTCGATACAACCCGCCACGAGGACCGCTGGCGCGCGAAACGCTACATGGTGTCCGCGTTGCGTGCGTGGCCGTACTTGAGCAAAGGCCTGCAGCTGATGCGCACGTTGCGCGACGCCGGCGTGCCGATGCACGAAGCCGCCGACGACCTGCGCGTGGAAGGAGTGATAGGTGAAGACGGCGCGGAGCGAGCGAATGCGCTGACGTTCTCGGTGCGGGGCGTGTCGCATCGGATCGAGGCAAACGTGATCCTGCTGCATCAGGGCGTGGTGCCGAATACGCAGTTTTCCTTATCGTTGCGGGCGTCGCATAAGTGGGACGACGCACAACTCTGCTTCACGCCCACCACCGACAAATGGGGCGAGCTCGATGTCCCCGGCATCTTCGTTGCGGGCGATGGCGGGGGTATCGGCGGCGCGCAGGCGGCGGAGATGCAGGGCGAAGTGACGGCGTTGGCGATCACGCAGCAACTTGGCGCCATCGATGAAAAAACCCGCGATCAAAGCGCTGCGCCACGTATGCGCAGGCTGGCAGAAGTGATGCGCATCCGGCCTTTCCTCGACAGCCTGTATCGTCCGCGCGATGAAAACCGGGTGCCGAAGGACGAGGTCATTGTGTGCCGCTGTGAAGAAGTGACGGCGGGGCAACTACGCCAGTTCGTGGCACTCGGTTGTCTCGGGCCGAACCAGGCGAAGTCTTTCGGCCGATGCGGCATGGGACCGTGCCAGGGACGCATGTGCGGTCTTACGGTAACCGAAGTGATCGCCGATGCTCGCAGCGTCACGCCTGAAACCGTCGGCTATTACCGCATTCGCCCACCGATCAAGCCGCTCACGCTCGGAGAACTCGCCGGTGACTAAGCCCGCAGCCAACGAGTCGGACGTGCTGGTGATCGGCGGCGGCTTGCACGGGTCGAGCAGCGCGTTTCATCTTGCGCAGCGTGGCGCGAGCGTGACCGTGCTGGAGGCGGATTACATCGGGCGGCATGCATCGGGCGTGAATGCGGGCGGCGTGCGCACGCTCGGCCGACCCGTGCCCGAGATTCCGTTGTCGCTGATGTCGCGCGAGATCTGGCACAACATCGTGGAAACAGTCGGCGATGACGCCGGTTTCGTCGCGTCGGGGCAGTTGAAGATCGCGGAAACCGACGCCGAACTCGATGAATCCCGCGAACGCGTCGCGCTGCTCGAGTCGCACGGCTTCACGCATGAAAAGATCATCGATCGCGAAACCCTGCTCGAACTTGAACCGGCGATCACGCCGCAAGTCACCGGCGGTATCTGGGTCGAACGTGATGGCTACGCGTTGCCGTTTCGCGCAACGACTGCGTTTCGCAAGGCAGCGGAGCGCAATGGCGCGGTGTTCCACGAAGGGACGCCTGTGACGCGAATCGAACAGACGGGCGAACGCTGGATTGCGCATACGCCGCGAGGGGATTTTTCTGCCGGGCAACTCGTTGTGACCGCCGGCGCATGGGCCGGCGAACTCGCGGCGCAAGTCGGCGAACCGGTTCTTGTTCATCCGGAAGGGCTCATGCTGATGGTCACGCATCGCGTGGCGCCATTCTGTCGCGCGACGCTGGGCGCAACCGGCAGGCCGTTGTCGTTCAAGCAATTCGATAACGGCACGGTCGTGATCGGCGGAAAGCTGATCGGCATTGCGGATCTGCCAGGACGTCACGGTGAAGTCGATTTCCTGCGGCTGGTCAAGAGCGCGAATACCGTGGTCGATCTGTTTCCGCATCTGCGCCATCTCGGTATCAACCGCGCGTGGGCCGGCGTGGAAGCGTTCACGGACGACTCGCTGCCGGTGATCTCGCGCAGCAAACGTGCGTCGAACCTGACGTACTCGTTCGGATATTGCGGCAGCGGTTTCCAGCTTGGACCAGGCTGCGGCAAGCTGGTGTCCGAGCTGGTTCTGGACGGCGTGGCGTCGTTGCCGCTCGATGCGTTTGCCATCGACCGGTTCAACGGGTTTAATAGCGCCCCTGCAGCAACAACTTGAACCGCGCTTGAAGCAATGTGCGGCCATTTTCATTTCAAGGAAGACCATGAGCGATATCGTCAGGATCGAAACCAATCAACGCATGAGCCGGGTT
>NZ_CAXTGZ010000331.1:0-6713 GCF_964243625.1 uncultured Caballeronia sp. | reverse complement strand
ACGCCGACCGCGAACATTCCGTGGGCGCCGGCGTTCCTTGCGCCTGTCGCCGAGCGGGTACGCCGTGAAGCCCAGATTCCGGTTGCATCGGCGTGGGGAATCGATACCCCCGAACTCGCCGATGGCACCGTTCGCGACAACCAGCTCGACCTCGTGATGGTAGGCCGCGCGCATCTGGCCAATCCGCACTGGCCGTACTACGCGGCGAAGAAACTGGGGATCGAACGTGCGGCCTGGACGCTGCCGGCGCCCTACGCGCACTGGCTGGAGCGTTACGCGGTCAGCTAACAGTTCGATGCCCTCACGGGCCGGCGCATGACGGCCGGTCCGCGTTCAGGCGAACCGATGATCCTCCAGCGCATGGCGGCACACCTGCAACATCCGCTGAACAACGGTACTTGCCGGGTTCAGTTTCATGTCGCCGGTGAAAAGGCCCTGCACATCGGCGCGTTTCAACGCAATGCCGACGCCGATCAGATCGCGTTGTGCAATTTGCAACGCGAGCTGCCCAAGGCGAACCCGGTCGAGCCACGGTATATGGAGGCGATTGCTCGAAAGCCACGACCGGCATGCGATCACGACATGATCCACGCGCCAGTCGCTCGTGAGCGCGTACGTCGCCGCTGCCGTGGCGACGACATAACACAGTAATTCAGCGTGCGCCTCGGGAAGGAGGCTCATATCACCTGTTTCCATACTTGCACTTTTTACAATGAACGCCGGATGGTCGTAGCAACGATCCTGCTATCCTGCCACGACAAATCGCTGGCGGAACAGTTTATCGGCTGGCGTAGGTGTTGAAATTTGGGGCGCGGTCATTGCGCACGCGACATCGCAAGAGCTTACCCATATGGGGCCGAATTTGCAGAAACAACAGCGCGGTCCGTACCAGCTTCACGAAACGATCGCGCTCAGATAAGACGGCAGTTCCGGCTGTTCAAGGCGGCTGACGAGATCGAAACGCAGCATCCAGCGGGTATCGGCTTCGTCCAGATGCTTTTGCAGTTCCTTTGCAGCGTGCGCCGGCTTGTTTGCAAGGAGCGCATCGATTATGCGCAGGTGCTCGGCAAACGCGTTGTCGATAAGCTCGCCCGGTATGCTCAAGTAAGGGTCCGCAAGATAACGCGTCGGCACGAACAGCACATGCGTGCGCGAGAGCGCCTGGACGATCTCGCGATTCGGACAATGCGAAAGCAGATCGATATGCAGATCCGTTTCCGCCGTGTCCATATCCGAGCCGCCACGCGCTATTTCAGCCTCCAGCCGCTCGCGCATGATCTCCAGCTTTTCACGGCTTACAAAGGGGGCCGCGTGCATCAAAGCAGTCGGTTCGAGCAGCCGCCGCATTTCAAACAAATGCCCGATGCGCTCGGCCGTCACGCGTTCGGCAACCCAGTGGCCAATGCGATCCTTCGATAACGCGCCCACGCTGTGCATGCGCGCCATCACATCGCGTGCGACGGTACGGCTGACGTTGAAATGCTGCGCGAGGCGCTCTTCCGTGATGCGCACGGAACCAAACAACACGCGCGTGCACAGTTCCCGCTCCACAGCCGCGTACATTCGCTCCCATTGCGGCGTGCTGGTCAGTTCGAGTTTGTCGAGGGTGGCGGAGCGGCCATCGGGACAGCCCTCCGGTCCACCGGCTACGAGATAACCGCGCCCTTCGTTCTCTGTCACGAGTTTGTCGGCGCACAGCGCGGCCAACGCCGAGCGCGCGGGCGACCGGCTGATGCTGAAAGATTTCGCCACTTGCGCTTCCAGCAGTTTTTCGCCGGGCAGGATGCGCCCGGACTCGATCATCTCTCTTAACAGAAGATAGACGCGCCGATGAATCGAAGCGCTGGCTTCGGCGGACGGCTCGGCCTCTGGTGTGACGATTAAGGAACTCATAGTGGGTCGTGACGCGCGGTCGGAAGATCAAGCGTTACTCTAGCGCATCGCTGCGCGGACGGGAGCACACGGCACGCGTGGTTACGTCGCGAGGAAACGTCCGATCTCGCGATTGATGAATTCTGCCGATTGCGGGTCGGCGTCGGTGGCCGCCAAGTGTCCGCTCGTCGATGGCAACCGCAGGAACCTACAGTCGGGAATCACCCTCGCCGCCCATTCCGCGGCTTCAACCGGGTTGTACAGATCCAGTCCGGGTGCGCCGATCATCGTCCGCGCGTGGATGGATTGCAGCGCGCGTTCCGTATCGCCGGTGAATCCCGGAGTAGTACCCACATCGTGCGCGTCGTACGCCCAAGATTGATAGATCCAGTCCAGCGGATCGCTTTGCTGCGCGCCCCACCAGGCTGCGCGTTGGCTTATCCAGTCAGGAACGCTGGCCGCATCTGGAACGTCCCGGGCGAAACGTTCCGGCGTGCGCATCGCGAAGATATGCATGATCGCGATCCATGCTTCCATGCCGCCGTTTCCTGTTTCAAGGCATAAGCGTGCAGCGTGGTTCATCGCAGCGGCCCACGGTGCGGTCTTCGCCATCGGCGTGAGCGCGACGATGCTGCGCATGAAGCGCGGATAGGAGACGCCCCATTGCAACGCCTGCATGCCGCCCATGGACGCGCCCACCACACTTTCCAAGTTACGTACGCCGAGGTGTTCGAGCAACGCCATCTGGCTTTGGACCATATCGCGGATGGTAAAGCGAGGGAACTGGCGGCCGGGTTGTGTCTGCGAGTTGGACGGAGAACTCGACAAGCCATTGCCAATTGCATCGATCACCACAACCGTGACTTGCGCGGGATCGAATGCATGCTCGCGTCCAATCAGGAAATCGAGCCGGTGATGCGTACTGCCGATCGCGCAGAGGCCGAGCACGACCGGCCGCAATGTATCGGCAAGATCGCCATGAACGACGTACGAGAGTTCCAGGTCATCGATGCACTCGCCCGATTCCAGCCCGAACGCTCCGAGCGCGCACATGTGATGCGCCGATTCGATCCATCCGGGTTGCATTGGAGGATGAGGCATGTTCAGAACTCGATGACGGAACGGATGTCGATACCACGCGCGAGCCGGTCCAGTCCCGTGTTGATATCGGCGAGTTTGAGGCGGTCCGTGATGTATTCGTCGAGCAGCAAGGTTCCTTTGAAATACGCATCGACCAGCATGGGGAAATCGCGTTCGGGCACCGCGCCGCCGTAACTTGCACGCACGATGCGCTTCTCGCCCATCAACGTTCCCCAGCGCAAGGAAAGGTTTTCCTGTGCGGGCAATTTGCCGAGCCAGACCACGTTGCCGCCGACACGCACGAGTTCCAGACTCGCCTGGAACGCGGCCGGATTGCCCGCGGCCTCGAACACATAATCGGCGCCTCGGCCCGATGTCAATTCGGCAAGCGCGTTGTTGAGATGCTCGTTGGCAAGCAAGGTATGCGTTGCGCCAAATACCGTTGCGATCTTCAGCTTGCCAGGATCGCGGTCAACGGCAATGATTTTTTCCGCGCCGGCAAGCCTCGCGCCCTGTATGACCGATAGCCCGACTGACCCGCATCCGATCACGCAGACCGAACTTCCGGCTTCGACCTTGGCCACGTTCAGCACAGCGCCCACGCCCGTCATCACGCCGCATCCGATCAGGCACGCGCGGTCGAACGGCATCTCCTTCGATATCGGCACCGCGCAGTCCTCCGTCACCACGCACAACTCCGCGAAGCTTCCCGAGTACATGAGCTGATGCACGGGCTGGTCACCGAAAAAAAGGCGCGGCCGGCCATCGAAATGCCATGCCAACGGCGCCCGGTCACGATACTGCTGGCAGAGTATCGATTGCTGCCTCATGCAATAGAAGCAGCCGTTGCAATGCGGATTCCACGATGTAATCACGTGGTCACCCACCGCGAGATTCGTCACCGCCTTCCCTACCCACTGCACGACGCCCGCCGCTTCGTGGCCGGGCACGAACGGAACAGGCACGCCAAGGTCGCCGCGTACCGCTTCGAGGTCCGTGTGGCAAAGACTGGTGGCGCGCACGTTGACTACGACATCGTTGTCGGCGAGCGCACCCAGTGTCAGGCGTTCGATGCTCAACGGCCGGCCGGTCCCGGTCAATACTGCTGCGGCGAAATTCATAGGCTCGTAAGTTCAGCGACGCTGCGCCGCGCCCTTGTAGAGGATCTGCTGGTTGCGCTCGCCGATCTGTTGATGCAGCGCGACGAACTCGGGTTCGAGATCGACCGTTGGCCGTGGTTCGTGCTCGAAGGTATTGAACGTGTCGACACCACGCACGAGCGTCGCGCTGTCATCGCCTTCGAGTTGGCGGACATAAGTCGGAATGTAGCGGATCGCATAACCAATGCGGCGTTTGTCGGAAGCGTTCGGCGGCGAGCCGTGCACGATCCGGACGTGGTGCAGCGACATCTCGCCGGGCTCCAGTTCGATCGATACCGCTTGCGCCTGATCTACGTCCACCGCGACTTCCTGCCCGCGCGTCAGCAGGTTATGTTCGGAGAACGTATCGCGATGGGGAATCTGGTCGAGCAGATGCGTCCCGGGGATAACCTGCATGGCGCCGTTCGCTTTATTGCTTTCCGATAACGCCACCCAGGCTGTCACCACGTCCGGCTTCGAAAGCCCCCAGTATGTCGAATCCTGATGCCATGAGACGAAGGCTGGATCGCGCGCGTCCTTGATGAAGAAACTGCTTGCCCAGCACAGCAGGTTTTCGCCGTAGAGATCGTCGATGGCGTCGACGACCTCACGTTTCCTGACAAGGTCGTTCAGCCACGAAAACAGCAAGTGGCTCTTCACGTTCAGCGCTTTCTTGCGCAGCTTGTCGTTGCCATGCTCGAAGTCTTCCAGACGTTCGCGCAGTTCTAACGCCTGCGCCACGGACATCACGCGTACCGGCGCAACGTACCCGAATTCCTTGAAGTGCTGGACCTGCTCTGCGGTGAGTGCTTTCAACATGTATCGTCTCCGGTTATAGCTTTGAGTGCTCACGCCGCCTGGGCGGCTGCGAGGCGCTCCGTCTGTGGTTGCGCGGCGGTCGCCGGCGCATGCAAGTGGCCGCCCGATGTCAGTGCGCGGCAGTCGACCCTGCGCACGTCCGTGATACCGCACAGCGCCATGGTCAGGTCCAGTTCGCTGCGAATGATCTCGAGGCAGCGCGTCACGCCCGCTTCCCCTTGCGCGCCGAGTCCATACAGGAAAGCCCGGCCTATGTACACCGCGCTTGCGCCGCACGCGAGCGCCTTCAGCACATCCTGGCCTGAGCGGATGCCGCCATCCATGTGGACTTCCATCTCGCCGCGAACGGCATCGGCAATATGAGGCAATGCGCAAATCGTCGATAACGCTCCGTCGAGCTGACGTCCTCCATGATTCGATACCACCAGTGCGTCGGCGCCGCAGCGCGCGGCCATCAAGGCATCTTCAGGATCGAGGATGCCCTTCACGATCAGCTTGCCTTTCCACAGGCGCCGCACCCATTCGACGTCCTTCCATGTGAGGGTTGCATCGAACTGATCGGTGGCCCAGTCAGCCATGGAAGCAATACCGGTCACACCGGGCGCGTGTCCTACGATGTTGCCGAAGGTCCTCCGCGTTGTACCCAGCATGCCGGCGCACCATCGCGGACGGCTCATCATGTTCACGAGATTGCGTGGCGTAAGTTTCGGCGGCGCCGACAAACCGTTCTTGCGGTCCTTGTGACGTTGCCCCTGTATCTGCAGATCGAGCGTCAGCACGAGCGCGGAACATCCGACCTCCTCTGCACGTTTGATCAGGCTCGCGATAAACCCGCGGTCCCGCATCATGTAGAGCTGGAACCAGAACGGCTGCGTGATCGCGCCGGCAACATCTTCGATAGAGCAGATGCTCATGGTCGATAACGTGAACGGCACGCCGAAGCGCTCTGCCGCACGCGCCGCGAGGATCTCGCCGTCGGCGTGCTGCATGCCGGTCAGGCCGGTCGGCGCCAGCGCCACGGGCATGGTGACAGGCGTGCCTGCCATCGTCGTGGCGAGGTTGCGGTGACTGAAGTCCACCGCCACGCGCTGGCGAAAATGCAACTTGGCGAAATCGTCGGAATTCGCGCGATACGTGGATTCGGTCCACGAACCGGCATCGACATAGTCGTAGAACATCTTCGGCACGCGCCGTTTCGCCTCGATCCGCAGTTCTTCGACAGTCGCGAAATAAGTCATCTTGAGTGTCCGTGAAAGTGACGTCTGCTGCTTCAGCTTCGCGCCGGTTCAGCTTCGAATGACAATTGTTCCTTGGGCGAGCGCACGAAAATCGCCACGGATATCGCGCCGAGTGCTGCAATCAAGCCGGTCAGCAGGAACGCGCTCTTGAAGTTGCCCGACCATTGCACTAGAAACCCGGTCGCGGCTGGAGCCACGATGCCCGCCAGATTCGCAATCAGATGCACGAAGCCGCTTACCGCACCGACGCGGTTCTTCTCGACGGTATCGAGGATGATCGCGAAGTACGTGTTAAACGATGCATACATGAAGAAGACCGCCACGGCCATCAGCGTGACAGCGGACGTCAGGTCGGTGACGGCGCCCGTCGCCGCGATGCACACCGCGCCTGCAGCCAGGCTTGTGATCAGCACGAGTTTGCGCGCGAAGATCGCCCGGCCCGTCTTCTTGTAGATCCAGTCGCACACGAAGCCGCCCGCCACCAGTCCGGTCGTTCCGACCAGCCACGGGATCACGGTCACCACCGACATCTTCTGGATGCTGAGGTGATGCGCCATCGTCAGGT
>NZ_CAXTGZ010000330.1:0-6718 GCF_964243625.1 uncultured Caballeronia sp. | reverse complement strand
CGTGTGGGTATCTGTTGACGGAGGGGGAGGGTTTCAAGTGTTCTTGATTGCGGCGCCGAGCGCTCTTCTGAAGTACCAAACAGTTCAAAACTGCACGCTCGGGACACTTAAGAATTAGCGGTTGAGAGGCGTTTTCTTTGCTTCGTTTCTTTTTCGCCGTTTGGAAAAAGAAATGAAGTCCCGCCACGGACAGTGGCTAATAGTGCGAAAAAATACAGCCAGCAACGAACGCGCGAAGACCTAAGCAGCAGCAACCCGGCACCAGCCCCAACCACTACGACCAAAGCCCGGATTCACCCAACGGTCCGAGCCTTAACCGGCGTCCCATGCCACCGTAAGACCAGCGTCCGCCCGGCAAAAGTCAGCACTCCGGTCACGGCGATAACGATCCCCATGCCTTTTGGCGTGCCATCGTGCAGCATCCCGATAGCGAGACTTGCGAGCGCCCCCAGCGCCAACTGCACGGCGCCAAACACAGCGGCCGCTGCGCCGGCATTATGCGGATACCGATGCATGAGATCGGTCGTGCAATTCGCCGAAAGCAGCCCCACGACGCCCACAACAAAAAACAGGCACCCGACGATCGACCACAACCCACCGATCCCGGTGATACAAACAAACGCGGTAGCAAGCGCGGCAACGACACTAACAAACGAAGCAATAGAAATCAGCTTCAAAGACCCGAGCACGCCGACAAGCCGCGTATTCACCACATTCCATCCGATGATCCCGATGATATTCATGCCGAAGAAGAACCCATAATGCTGCGGCTTCACATGAAAGTAGTCGATATAAACAAACGGCGTTGCGGTGATATAGGCGAACATCGACGCGAACGCCATCCCGCCGCATAACATGTGGCCCCACGTGACGGGATCGCTGAGCAAATGCCCATAGGCGGCAAACGAGCGCCCAACCGCCGAAGAAGCCCGTTTCTCCCGCGGCCATGTCTCCGGAACACGCAGGTAAGTGGTCACCGCGCACACCAGTCCAAACAACGACAACGTGACGAACACCGCGCGCCACCCGCCGAGCAGCAGCAACTGCCCGCCGATCAACGGCGCAAGCAACGGCCCGATGGACGTCACGATCGCCAGCATGGACAACACGCGCGCCGCGTCCGATGGCGCGTGGGCATCGCGTGCAATCGCCCGCGCCAGCACCGAAGCCGACCCCGCGCCGAGCGCCTGCAAAAAGCGCATCAGAACCAGCGAATCGATGGAAAACGACAGCGCGCATCCCACGCTCGCGATCGCATACAAGATGATGCCGCCGAGCAGCACGGGCCGGCGCCCATAAGCGTCCGACAGCGGTCCGTACACGAGCATGCCGAGCGAGAATCCGAGCATGAAACTGGTCAACGTGATCTGCGCGGCGGCGGCTGTCGTGCCGAACGCATCGGCAAGAGACGGCAGGCTTGGCAGATACATATCGATGGACAGCGGACCGCATGCCGCCAGCGCGCCGAGCAGAAGAATCAGCCGGCGATCGGAACGGCGCTTGATGATTTCGGGCATGAGAGACAAAAAGGAACGTAGGGACAAGGTCTTCGGCAGACGTCGAAACGACTTAAACGAAGCCTTAACAGTGGGAGCATTGTACGCGCCCGGTTTGGCTCTCCCCCGCCAACGGGCGCAACGCGCCCGCCCCTTGCGGCCCGATCCAGGCGACTCCGGTACAATTTCACCTTGATTTCGTGCAGCCGCGCCAGCGCGCCCGACCATCGTCCTGCGCCGGATCGAAGCTTCGCAATCCCCGCGGCCGCAGCCCTCTCAAGCAGAACCCGTCATCCAGCGCAGGTCCAGTCATGTCCAGAAATGAAGCTCTCTTCGAACGCGCCCAGAAAACCATTCCCGGCGGCGTGAACTCGCCGGTGCGCGCGTTTCGCTCGGTCGGCGGTACGCCACGATTCATCGAACGCGCGTCGGGTCCGCATTTCTGGGACGCCGATGGCAAGCAGTACATCGATTACATCGGTTCATGGGGGCCGATGATCCTCGGCCACGTCCACCCTGAAGTGCTCGAGGCCGTCCAGCGCGTGCTGGCGAACGGCTTCTCGTTCGGCGCACCGACTGAATCCGAGATCGAAATCGCGGAAGAGATCTGCAAGCTGGTTCCATCGATAGAACAGGTTCGCATGGTCTCGAGCGGCACCGAGGCGACCATGAGCGCGCTGCGTCTTGCGCGCGGTTTCACCAAACGTGACCGGATCATCAAGTTCGAAGGGTGTTATCACGGCCACGCGGACAGCCTGCTGGTGAAGGCGGGGTCAGGGCTGCTGACGTTCGGCAACCCCACATCGGCGGGCGTTCCGGCGGATATCGCCAAGCACACCACCGTGCTCGAGTACAACAACGTCGAGCAGCTCAACGAGGCATTTGCCGCGTTCGGCGGGGAGATTGCATCGGTGATCGTGGAGCCGGTGGCCGGCAACATGAACCTCGTGAAGGGCTCGCCGGCGTTTCTCCAGGCGTTGCGCGCACGTTGCGACGAACACGGCGCGGTGCTGATTTTCGATGAAGTCATGTGCGGCTTTCGCGTCGCGCTCGGCGGCGCGCAAGAGGTCTACGGCATCAAGCCGGACCTGACGTGCCTCGGCAAGGTGATCGGCGGCGGCATGCCCGCAGCTGCGTTCGGCGGCCGCCGGGACATCATGGCGCATCTCGCGCCGCTTGGCGGCGTGTATCAGGCGGGCACCCTGTCGGGGAATCCGATCGCGGTCGCGGCCGGTTTGAAAACGCTGCAACTGATCCAGGCGCCGGGTTTCTACGAGACGCTGACCAGGCAAACGCGTCATCTCACGGATGGCCTCGCCGCGATCGCCAGGGAAACCGGCGTAGCGTTCTCGGCCGATGCCATCGGCGGCATGTTTGGTCTTTATTTCGCCGATAGCATTCCGGCGAGCTTCGCCGAAGTCACGAAAGGCGACACGAAGCGCTTCAACGCTTTCTTCCACGAAATGCTCGATGCAGGCGTGTACTTCGCGCCGTCGGCGTATGAAGCGGGCTTCGTTTCGATCGTCCACGATGACGCCGTGATCAACGCCACGCTCGATGCCGCCCGGGGCGCTTTCAGCCGTCTCGCTGCCTGATCAACGCTTACGTCAGAAAAAAAGAGGCCGCCGCAATGTTCTCGCAGACCGATTTCTCGCACATGGAGCGCGCGCTGGCGCTCGCCGCGCGCGGGATGTACACCACGACGCCCAATCCGCGCGTCGGCTGCGTGCTGGTCAAGGACGGCGATGTCATCGGCGAAGGTTTCACGCAGCCTGCCGGGCAGGACCACGCCGAGATCCGCGCGCTCAAGGACGCACGCGCGCGCGGCCACGATCCGCGCGGCGCAACCGCTTATGTGACGCTCGAGCCATGCAGCCATTTCGGCCGCACGCCACCTTGCGTGAACGCGCTGATCGAGGCGCGGGTCACGAAGGTCATTGCGGCAATGGAAGATCCGAATCCGGCCGTCTCCGGGCGTGGGCTGGCGATTCTTCGCGACGCGGGTATCGATGTGCGTTGCGGCCTCCTTGCGAACGAGGCATATGAACTGAACATCGGTTTCGTGTCGAGAATGACGCGGCGCCGGCCGTGGGTCCGCATGAAAGTCGCGGCCACGCTCGATGGCCGCACCGGTCTGCCGAACGGCGACAGCCAGTGGATCACAGGCGAAGCCGCTCGCGCCGACGGCCACGCATGGCGCGCCCGTGCCTGCGCGATCCTGACGGGAATCGGCACGGTGCGTGAGGACGATCCGCAACTGACCGTGCGCGCAGTGGAAACGCCGCGCCAGCCGCAACGCGTGTTGATCGACAGCCGGCTTGACGTGTCGCTCGATGCCCGGATTCTGGAAGGTGCGCCGCCGTGGATTTTTTGCGGCGCCGAGCCTGATATGGCTAAAGCCGAAGCGCTGCGTGAACGGGGTATCGAATTCACGTCGCTGACAAACGAACAAGGCAAGGTCGATCTTCCGGCAATGCTCGGCATTCTCGCCGATCGCGGTATCAACGAGCTGCATGTGGAAGCCGGCCATAAGCTCAATGGCTCATTGTTGCGCGAAGGCTGCATCGACGAATTGCTGATCTATCTCGCGCCGAGCCTGCTTGGCAACGCGCCCGGCATGTTCGACTTCACGCCGCCCGGGACGCTCGAGGCGCGGCCGCATTTGCGGTTTCATCGCATCGACCGGATGGGCGACGACGTGCGGATGCTCGCGCGCTTTGCCGATGTGAAGGCCGACGTGCAGCCTCTTACCTGACGCATAACTCCAAGGAATTTCGACGATGTTCACAGGAATTGTCGCGGCGGTCGGCCGCATTGAAGCTGTCACCCCGCTGGGCTCGCCCGCAGATGACGATACCGGCGTGCGCCTCACGGTTGCATCGGGCGGACTGGATCTCGCGGACGTCGAACTCGGCGACAGCATTTCGATTCAGGGTGCGTGCATGACCGTGATTGAGAAATCGGCGGAGTCGTTTGCCGTGGATGTATCGCGGGAAAGCCTGAACCGGACGGCGGGCCTGTCCGACCCCGGCGATGTCAACCTGGAAAAGGCATTGCGCGCGCATGACCGGCTGGGCGGACATCTGGTATCCGGACATGTGGACGGTCTCGGCGAAGTGACGCGCTTCGAGCCGGTTGGCGAATCGCACGAGTTGCGGGTTCTGGCGGCGAAGGATATCGGCAAGTACCTGGCGTACAAGGGATCGGTGACGGTCAATGGCGTGAGCCTGACGGTGAACAGCGTGACCGACCGGCCGGACGGATGCGAGTTTTCGATCAACCTCATTCCGCACACGGTGGAAGTGACGACGCTGCGGCATCTCAAGGCAGGTTCGAAGGTGAATCTGGAGATCGATTTGATTGCGCGGTATGTGGAGCGGATTCTTTCGTCATCGGGATCGGCGAATTAGGACACACAATCATAAGATCACAAGATAGCGCGCGAGCTTTCTGATTCCGGACAACTGCAGAAAAGTTCCCACTCGCGCCTATCTCCTGTTTCTGGAACAACAAGGTCTGATTAGCTCGGCGGCACAAATCGAGCGCAAGGCGATCTTTGCGGGAAGGCACTTTTCGCAGATTCGCTTCCCACCTGACTGACTTGCCTGGCAATGACTCGACGTTGACCCCGGCGCCCGGCACGCCTCAAAACCGGCAAAACCCCCGCGTTGCCCTCCCCGGTGGCGTAAAATACGCCCTTTCCCGAACGGACGACCATCGCAATGACGCTCGCCTCCACTCCAGAGATCATCGCTGAGCTGAAAGCAGGCCGGATGGTGATTCTCGTCGACGAAGAAGACCGCGAAAACGAGGGTGATCTCATCATCGCAGCCGACTTCGTGACGCCGGAAGCGATCAACTTCATGGCGCGGCACGGCCGTGGGTTGATCTGCCTGACCATTACGCCGGAACGCGCCCGCTTGTTGAACCTGCCGCTGATGACGCAGAAAAACGGCACGCAATACGGCACGGCATTCACGGTAAGCATTGAAGCCGCCGAAGGCGTGACAACCGGCATTTCGGCTTCCGACCGCGCCCGCACGATCAAGGCAGCCGTCGCGCACGACGCGAAAGCCGAACATATCGTCCAGCCGGGCCACGTTTTCCCGATCATGGCGCAACCGGGCGGCGTGCTGGTTCGCGCCGGACACACTGAAGCGGGCTGCGACCTGACGGCGCTGGCGGGTTTGACGCCGGCATCGGTGATCTGCGAAGTGATCCGCGACGACGGCGAAATGGCGCGCCTGCCTGATCTGATCGAATTCGCCGAGTTGCACGACATCAAGATCGGCACGATCGCCGACCTGATTCACTACCGCTCGCGGACCGAATCGATCGTCGAGCGCGTCGCCGAACGCACGATGCAAACGGCGCATGGCGCGTTTCGCGCAGTGCTGTATCGCGATCAGCCGAGCGGATCGCCGCATATCGCGCTGGTACGCGGCCGGCCGACGCCGGATATAGAAACGCCGGTGCGCGTGCATGAGCCGCTTTCGGTGCTGGATCTGCTGGAAGTGGATTCGTCCACGCATTCCTGGACGCTCGATGCCGCCATGAAGGAGATCGCCGCGCGCGATCTGGGCGCGATCGTGCTGCTCAATTGCGGTGACACGAAAGAGCATCTGGTCGAGGTCTTCGAGGCGTTCGAGCAGGAAGACAAGGCGGCTGAACTGAAGCGCAGGCCGATCGACTTCAAGACCTATGGCATCGGCGCGCAGATCCTGCGTGAACTGGGCGTGGGCAAGATGCAGGTCCTGTCGAACCCGCGCAAGCTGGGCAGCATGTCCGGTTACGGACTCGAAGTAACGGGCTTCATTCCCATGCCCGGCTGCCCTGCCACGCCATCCACGGATGCCGCGGACGCAGCTTCGATCGCTCATCTGCGTTCGGTCTGACCACGACCGGCCGGCTCAACACCACACGTACAACACTGAAAACGGATAAATAATGGAAATCGGACAATACCAACCGAACCTCGACGGCGACGGACTGCGCATCGGCATCGTGCAATCGCGCTTCAACGAACCGGTGTGCAACGGCCTCGTGGACGCCTGCACGGAAGAACTCGAACGGCTTGGCGTGATTGGTGAAGACGTGCTGCTCGTCACCGTGCCGGGCGCGCTCGAAATTCCGCTGGCGCTGCAAAAGCTCGCCGAATCGGGTCAGTTCGATGCTCTCATCGCGCTCGGCGCCGTCATTCGCGGCGAGACGTATCACTTCGA
>NZ_CAXTGZ010000329.1:0-6724 GCF_964243625.1 uncultured Caballeronia sp. | reverse complement strand
TGCCCGGCATCCATATGCCGGGCTTTTTTATGTGCGTCATCGCGTGATGGCGGCAAGACATAACGTCACGGTAACGAGTGATATCAGTGTCGAGAACAGGATGGTGCTCGACGTTACCGACGCTTCCCGCCTGTAAAACTCCGCCAGCATGAACGGCCCCGTGCCCGTGGGCAGCGCGCTGAGTATGACGGCGGTCTTCGCCCACAAGATGGGCAACGCGAACACATGAAACGCCAGCCACCAGGTTAGCAACGGTTGCGCGATCAGCTTGCTGATGACGAGCATCGATGTCGTTCCTGCAGCGCCACCCTTCGACTTCTCGCCAAGGAACAAGCCAAGCGCGACCAGCGCGCAGGGACTTGCCGCTGCACCCAGCAGCTTGAGAAACGTATCCGCGCCGCCCGAGATGGTGAGGCCGGCGCCGCTCAATAACCATCCGGCAAACGGCGCGAACAACAACGGGTTGGTCACGAGCGACTTGATCACCTTGCCTATAGTCGCGGCGAAGTTCTTCTCGGTCTGCAACCCGAGTTCAATCAATACGATAGCCACCGCGAACAGCACGCATACCGTCATGATCAACGCGATCACCGCGGGTGCGAGGCTCGCGTGACCAAACGCAAGCGCACACAAAGGCAAGCCGATAAACCCTGCATTCGGATAGGCGGCATTGAGTGCATCAAGGCTGGCATCGGCGAGATGTTTTGATCGTTTCAAGCTGATCAGCAAGGTCAGCACGAAGATGCCACCCGATGCAATTCCGAACGCAGCGATAAACGCAGGTTGATCGAGTGAGCGCCAGGGTGTGGTGGCCATGATGTCGAAGAGCAGCGCGGGCAATGCGAGATACACGACAAAGCGATTGAGTTCCGACGATGCATGCGGTCCCAATCGATTCGTCTTGCGGCATGCATAGCCGGCGAAGATGAGACCGAACACAGGAAGGATGATGGTGAAAAGCGGCGTGAAAAGCGACGAGACCAACGACGGCATGAGCAGAGCGCAACTGATTGACGAGGGCGCCAAGCATAGCGGTAGATGCGTGTTGGCGCTGAGCGCCAAAAACCAAAGGTGAGCGATTTCGGGACCTGCGTGGAGGTGAGCTTGGTATCCCGCAAAAACTCACGCTAAGGGTGATTACAAGTATCGCTAACTAGATAGGGGATGCCTGCCGAGTTCATCGAATGGCTCAGGTATCGGCTGGAAAGCCTTTTACCATAAGGGCTTGAGAGCTTTCATCACGCGCCGTCTACTTTGCTTCTCTCCATGAGCGATATACAGCGATCAATGCAGAGTACGAGCCATCGTGCGGCGTCGTGCATCTTGAGGTGAGGCAATACGGGACCCTGGTGTGCGGTGATGAGAAAACACATTAAGACTCACTCGCACGCTGCACCTCAATGTTGAACACACATCACTAAAGCGAGCGTGATCAATGGCTTGCGGCCTGTTGTTAAAACAGTTGATACACACGGATACCTTTGCTAACAGGCTTCTCGGCTACCCTTCAACCATGAATCCGGTCGCTAAAGGTGAGCTTATGCGGGACCTGATCAAGCGCGGCAATCAACGGAACGAAGCTTGCTGAGAATGCCACGCCACTGCATAAACATAACGAGGACATACATGACATTCAAGAGATCCGTCACCATCGGCGCCGCGGCTTTGCTGGTGATCGGCGGACTGGGCGTGCTGGCTGCCTGTGCATCAGCAGGAAGTGGCAAGAGCGGCAACGACGACGTGCCGGAACCTGCGAAGGCGGTCGATCTCGATCGATACCTCGGCCAGTGGTATGAATTTGCACGCTACGAAAACCGTTTCGAACGGGGCTGCGAAGCAGTCACCGCGAACTACGCAAAACGGGAAGACGGATTGATATCGGTGATCAACTCGTGCCGCAAGGGAAGTGTGGACGGCACGCCGAAATCGGTCGAAGGCAAGGCCAAGATCGTCGCTGATTCGAATAACGCGAAGCTGAAGGTCTCGTTCTTCGGACCGTTCTATGTGGGCGATTACTGGGTGCTCGATCACGCCGATGACTACACGTGGTCCATCGTCGGTGAACCAAGCGGGCGATATCTATGGATACTCACGCGTGAAGCGAAGCCATCGGCGCAGATGCGTACGGCGTTGATCGATCGTGCGCGCAAGCTTGGTTATGACGTCACGCTCTTGCGCGAGACGCTGCACTGAACGTCAGTCATCGATAGCGTCATAGAGATGACGCTCGAAGACAGCAGCCATTGGAAACGGCACGAGGCCGCGCCGCTGGATCATCAAGATGCCGATCATGTCTTCCACTGGATCGGCGAACCAGTTCGTACCCAATGCGCCCGGCCAGCCGAACGATCCCTTCGACCGATAACTTTCCGTGCGTTGCTGCGCGGGGTCATCGACAATCGCAACGCCCAGACCAAACCCCTGCCCCGCCCAAACGACCTGCCCAAACGCGGGAATGCGACGCTGCTCGCGCGTCAGGAAGTTCGTACGCATCAGATCAACAGAACGGTGCGACAACAATCGCGGTCCGTTCGCACGCTCGGTGGCATCGCCTTGAAGGCGGCCTCGGCCGAGCAGCATGCGGGCAAAACGCAGATAGTCATCAGCTGTCGATATCAGTCCTCCGCCACCGCTTTGATACCGCTCGGGCTTGGCAAAGCGGCTCGTCGCGGGATGATCTTCCACCACGTGTTCTTGCGTCGATGGTTCAATGGCGTAGGAAACAGAGAGCCGTTCAAGTTTTCCCGCCGGCACGACAAACCCGGTATCCGTCATGCCCAGCGGACCGAAGATGCGCGTGCGAAAAAACGCATCGAGCGGCATGCCGCTGACCCGCTCGATCAGTGAACCGAGCACATCGGTCGAAATGCCGTAGTGCCACCGCGTGCCCGGCTGGAACATCAGCGGCAATCTGGCAACACGCTCGAGCCACACGCTTGAATCGACCGTCGCGTCGATGCCGTTGAATACTTCGCTGTAAGCGTCGGCTAGCGCGCCGAACGCGGTGAAATGGTAAGCAAAGCCGGCGCGATGCGTGAGCAGGTCGAGCAGCGTGATAGGCGCGCGGGCCGGTTCGGTGCGATCGAGTGGACTGCTCGGATCCAGGAGAACTTGCGGTTTGGCGAGTTCGGGCAGCCAGCGGGAGATGGGATCATCCAGCGCGATCAGGCTGTCTTCCACGAGCATGAGCGCGGCGACACTGGTTACGGGCTTCGTCATCGACGCAATGCGAAACAGCGTATCGCGCGACATGGGTTCCCGCGTTTCACGATCCCGGCAGCCGAGTGCGTCGACCATAGCGATTTCGCCGCGCCGCCATATCAGGGATACGCAGCCCGCGACCTCGTCTTGATCAACGAACTCCTGCATTGCACTTCGGGTTTGTTCCAGGCGCGGGGCGCTGAATCCAGCAGCAGACATTCATATCCTTCAAAACGAGCTGTTCAGTGCTGGTATTTAAGCATGGTCAAATCGGTGACGCCTAGGAAGAGGAAGATGTTGGCACTCCCGGAAACGGATTCCGGAATAATCAATTCGATGCCTCAAGTTGCGTAAGCCGTTCGTGGATTCTCTGCATGCGGCTTTGCTGGGCAGGCACAAGCGCGCTGGAAGCCACCGAGTTGATTCGATTACGCCAGTAAGATAAAGGAATACGGTCTTCGGGAGAAATCCTGCCGATGATGCGTTCAAGGTGAAGAATATCTGTCTCGATCTGCCGGTGATTCATTCGCCACTCCATTAGATACGTTATTTTTGCTTTATTTAAAACGAGATTGCTCTTCATGTGGAACGAATAACCGATCCACACCATGTATCAAAACGCCGGATTGATACAAATGGGCTGTAGCGCCGCTGTTGCCCCGAACGACGCTGCCGCAAACTCTGATCGCAGCATATCTCAATTTGATGAGTGACGTGTATTGCGCGGAGCCAATGCAGTAAGTATGAAACTATGAGCGTATTCGAGTCGGAAAAATATTCGTGAATACTTAATACTACGTTAAACAAATGAGCGCAAAGCGGAAATAATGGCACTGGTAAAGTTTGGATTTGTTTTCAGCTTCCGCGCCGTGAAACTATTCGTGATTACTGCGTATTTGCATCAGCGATCAAAAAATTCCTGTTGAATCGTTTGCGCGGTTTAAACCAAGTCGCCCTATTGGCGTTTTTTGTTGGAATATCAGTTTGCGCGGATCACGGTTCAGCCTTGATTCATTTGGCGTGGGCGAAGCCAGGGCTGCGCACCCACGTTTACTTCGCGCGGCAGGCGATAAGTAATCCGTTCTGGCCGTTCTCGCTGCTTTGATCCAGCACGTCGTAACTGCCTGCACACATGGCACGCGCGTTTTCCTGACAGTTACTCCAGCCGCCGTTCGAGGGGCAATTGATCATCGAGGTCGGGCGGCCGTCGGATGAAAACAGCGGCGGCGCACTGCTGCATGCGGACAATGCAGAAACAGCCGCGAGAAGCGGCACGAGCGCCAGAGAACGCACGGCAAATACCCAGGAAAGCTTCATCCGATACCCCTTTTTATCGCTGTTTTTATGATAACGCGAGTATGCCACGCGGCGGTTTCGGGGCGCCTTCCAGGCGAGCGTTTGAAGCTCACACCTGACGCGCCGTATCGACCTCGGCTTCGGGCCACAGGCGGGGAAAAAGGTAGCGAAACAACTTGAGCGGCAACGCAAGCTCGACCGGTCCTTTCGGCGTCTTCGAACTGACGATGCCCAGCTTGAAGAGATCGGCCAACGCGCGGTCCGCGGTTCGGCTTGCAAGCCCCGTCATTCCCTTGAACCGCGTCCTGTCGAGAGATCCGACCGTACCCAGGTACGCAAGCGGTTGCGCAGCCTCGACGCGCAGAAAACGGGTGTCGGCCTTGGTCGATTCGGCGGCCAGCATTTGGGCGAGCCTTGCTTCGAACGCCTGCATCTGCAGCATGCTGTCCATGAACCTGATCTGATCCAGATAGACGCTCATGCAAAAGTCTATGAACTCCACCAGACCGCTTTCGCTCAGGACGCCCCTGCCGTCAAGATCGCCTTTGCGGCGCTGATCGGCTGCAATCAGATGCTTGTAGTAATCCGCTTGTTCGCGCGCAAAGCCGCGCATGGGAGACCAGAGCCCTTGCGTCAGCCCAAGCGCAGACAGCCCGATATGCGTATGCAACCGCGCCGTGCGCCCGTTGCCATCCAGAAACGGGTGAATCCATGCAAGCCGGTGATGCGCCGCCGTTAGTGCAATGACAGCCGTTTCGCCAGCCCGCGCGTAGCGATATCCGCGTGTCCACTCTTCCATGAACCGCGGCACAGTGGCCGGATCCGGCGGGATATGCGCGCCGACCTTGACGCCTCGGTCCCGCCAGACGCCCGGCGTGATCTTTTCCTCTTTGCCGTCATCGCCCGTCTGGAGCAAGTCCTGCTCCGACAACTGGTCATGCAAATGCCGATGAATCGCCTGGACGACCGAGCTCTCGAAAAACGCTGTGGAATCGAACGCGGGAAAGGTCTCTTCGCCCCAGCGCTCCGTGCCGATATGCGCCACCGCTATGCGCTGCTTAAGCGCCTCTCCCGGCTTGGCCGAAAAATCCTCCTGCAGCGCGCGCTCGATCAGCAGCGGTTCGGTATGCTGCCCTTCGATCTTGTTCGTATAGTAGGAATTCATGGGACGCAGCGCTTCGCGCAACAGATCGCGCAAATGAGGCATGCCATGCGCCGCGAGATCCTTCGCCTGACCGATAACATCCGCCGCCAGTGGACGCAATGTATCCATCTTCAGCTCGGAAGGCAGCATTGGATGCATCTGATGGACCGCGTAGTACGGATATTTCGATTCAGCGAGCGTCATGATTGTTATCTGGCGGATTTAATGGCGAATCTTATGGACACTAAGAAACCATAAAAAACCATTATATTCCAAATAGATATCGACTTCATGGCGAATCTGGTGGCGAATCCTTCGGCGAGAAATCGGTTCGTCAGACCGCGATCCCCAGCGCCACGATTTTCTTGTACATCGTTGCCCGCCCAATGCCGATTCGCTGCGCCGCTTCGGCTACCCGTCCGCCACTGGCATGCAGCGCATCGGAGAGAAACTGCTTTTCAAACGACGCCATGGCTTCTGCATATGGCACGACCCCGTCTTCGGCCGATGCCCTTGGCGGTTCCAGCTCCGGCGCGATACTTTCCGCACCCATGAACGACCCCAGCGCGCGGGCATCGATATGCTCGCTGTCCGACAACATCACCGCCCGTTCCAGCGCATTGCGCAATTCACGCACGTTCCCAGGCCACGAATACGCGCACAAGAGGCGCAGCGCGTCGTCGTGGAGAACGAACTGGCCGGCGTGACGCGGGCGGGCATCGGCGGAGAGCTCTTCGAGCATGGCGTACACCAGCGCCTCGATATCCCCTATACGCTGGCGCAACGGCGGCGCATGGATCGCCAGCACGTTCAGCCGATAAAACAGATCCGCCCGAAACCGTCCGCTCGACACAAGCGCCGGCAAATCCGCCGACGTCGCGGCGATGATCCGCACGTCCGCCCGCACAATGCGGTTCGATCCGAGCGGCTCGAACTCCTTTTCCTGCAACACGCGCAACAATTTGCCCTGCAGCGCGAGCGGCATATCGCCGATTTCATCGAGGAACAACGTGCCGCCGTCGGCGAGTTCGAATTTGCCCACCCGCCCCTTGCGATCCGCACCCGTATAAGCGCCCGCCGCCG
>NZ_CAXTGZ010000328.1:0-6764 GCF_964243625.1 uncultured Caballeronia sp. | reverse complement strand
TGGCAATGACGTGGAAGCACAGCCAAAACGCCTCTGGGACGCCGGTTTCCGCCGCTATTTCCTGCTGTGCATCGCATTGGTCGCGGCCTATGTGGGGGCGACTATCGTAGTGGTGATCACGTGGATCCTCATGCGGCTGGCGGGATTGTCGAGCGGGACATCGATGGCAGCGACTGCCACGCTCGCCATCCTTGCGCTTTGCGGCATGAGCTACGTGTCGGCGCGCCTTGCGCTGCTGTTTCCTCACACCGCGGCGGGTGGGCGGCTTGCATGGCGCGCCGCGTGGGAAGATTCACGCGGGCATTTCTGGGCGATTGCATCGACGGCCGTGGTCGCCATCTTGCCGATCGTGGCGATTGCGACAGTGTTCACCGTGGTCACGGAGATGCTGGCGACGGCAGCTTCCACCGATAGCCTGACCGTGGGTTTGCTGGTCGTGCAGAGCATCGTCACTCTGTTTTACACGGCGACGACCGCGACTTGCTCGGTTTGGCTCTACAAGAAGTTCGGAGCGGTTTTGAAGGCGCAGCCTTGACGTTGTGCTTGAAGAAAAAAACGCGGCTCTCGAGCCGCGTTTTTTTTGTGTGGAAGCCGCGTTAGACGGTTTCTTCAGCCGCGTGCGTTTCCTGAAGGGTTTCCCGAGCGTCTGCCAACGCCATCCGGAAATCCGCCAGTTCGGCGATGGTCAGCACCGGGATATTCCGCTCCTTCACGAACGCATCGATTTGCGCGCCTCGTGCCATCGTTCCATCCGGGTTCATGAGTTCGCACAGCACGCCGGCGGGTTTCAGGCCCGCGAGAATCGCGAGATCGACCGTCCCTTCCGTATGTCCGCGCCGCGTGAGAACGCCGCCCGGTTGCGCACGCAACGGAAACACGTGACCCGGACTCACGATATCGCCCGGCTTCGCGCCATCCGCAATCGCCGCGCGAATCGTCGTCAGCCGGTCCACGGCGGACACGCCTGTGGTCACGCCTTCGCGTGCTTCTATCGATACCGTGAAGGCCGTGCCGTACTTGCTGCCGTTGTCGGCGACCATGGGCGGAAGATGCAGCGCGCGCACGGCGTCGTCCGGCAGGCACAGGCACACGATCCCGCTGCACTCGCGGATCATCAGCGCCATGCCTTCAACGTCGAGCTTTTCCGCCGCGTAGATCAGGTCGGCTTCGTTTTCGCGGTCATCGTCGTCGAGCAATGCAACGGCGCGGCCTTCGCGCAAGGCTTGCAGCGCGGCGGCGATTCGGGGAGGGGTCTTGACGGAATTTTCGGCCGAGCGAAGTTGCTCGAAGTCGGCGAATGCGTCGGGAGTGAAGCAATTGAGGCTGGAAGCAGCTACGGACATGATGAAACGCTCTCGCAAAAGAAATGGGCGAAAAACGTTTCAGGGCATTGCAAACAGGCAGAACGGCACGCAACACCTGGCGCGGACGTCAAAACGCCACGACAAACACGCGATGCGAACATGACCATCTGCACATCTTCTCTCATCCGGACTATGACCGTCGGCTCTGGCATCTCACCAGATCTGCTGACCCCGTGGTCCGGTTCGTAAAAACACTACGATCCGGTCCACTGGCGCTCGCGGGCTCGCATCGGGCTTTGAAAACCTGACGCATACCGCCGGTGGGGAATTACACCCCGCCCTGAAGACGTACTGATTTGTCGCTGGACACTTAAAAACCGCGACCAATTTCAGGATACAACATGCCAGCCAATGTTGCAGCGCCGCTTGGTGGCGGCGCGTTGGCTGGCGTACTTAATTTGTCTCGTCGATACGCCGCGAGTCGCCCGGCACATGCCAGCGCGGTGGCGTTTCCGCATTCACCGTGACCTGATACGCACGCGCTTCCGTGCTCCCGGGATTGCGCAGCGCGTGGGGCTGGTCGGCGTCGAAGACAATGGCGTCGCCAGTGCCGAGCAATTGCGTGCGGTCATGCACGCGCAGCTCCAGCGTGCCGTCGCTCACGACCAGATTGACCGTGGTGCCGGGCGGCCTGGGGCTGCCGGTCTCGGTGTGCAGCGGCGCGATGCGCAACTCATGGAATTCCGCCGATGCCGGCGCGCTCAGCGGAAACAGCGGTCGCGCCGAAAAGCGTCCATTCGATGTCACCAGCCGCGTCGACTGATCGGCCGCGAGAAACTCGATGCCGTTCGTTGCATGACGCCGCAAAAACGCCGCGACCGACACCTTCAACGCGCCGGCGACCTTGTGCAAGACCTTGATGGACGGCACGCTGCGGGCCGATTCGATCTGCGCGAGCATCGCACGGGAAACGCCGGATGCGCGGGCGAGGGCGTCGAGTGAAAGCTGGCGCTCCGCCCGCAGCCTCGCCAGGTTCACGCCGACAAGATATTCCAATGCGTCGCTTGCTTCCTGATCGCTCGTCTGAGGAACGTGTTCCTCAAGATGGATTTCCGTCGATGTCGCCCGCGTTGCCTCGGCGCGTTCGGCCGGCTCGCGTGCGTCGTACGATTCGCGTACGAGTTCCAGCGATGAATAAGCCGGTGCAACCATGATGAGCCTCCATTCGGACATGCCGCGCAGACCGGCGCGGCATCGGTGAAGGAAAGACTAGCATCGGCAGAAGTTGCATCAAACGAAGATATCGTCACACCGTTATCAGGCGCGGCAGGATAGTTTTTTACACGGCGGTTCGCGATGGAGCCAGCGGCGCGGATTGAAATTGCGGTTGCGCCCATGCTTGTGTTTGTGCAAACCATCCGTCGATACGCCGCGTCACCTCATCCAGCGATCCGGGCTCCATATGCAAGCCCAGTTTCGAGCGGCGCCACAGGACGTCGTCGGCGCAGGTCGCCCATTCGTTGTCGCGCAGATAGCGCAGTTCGGCTTCGTAAAGGCCTGGCGCGATGGCTTCGCCCAGACCGGTCAGCGAGGTTGCATCGCCGAGCAGCTTTTGGACACGGGTTCCGTAAGCGCGTGCATACCTGTGAGCCAGATCCGCCGGCAGCCATGGCTTGTTCTGCTTCAACGCGGCGAGGAATCTGTCGAAATTCGCATCGGCGATATCACCGCCCGGCAGCGGCGCACCTTCCGTCCAAGTCTTGCTTTTGGCGGGAGACTGGAGCGCGTCGCCGAGTTTATCGACGGCTTCTTCCGCGAGCTTGCGAAAGGTCGTGATCTTCCCGCCGAACACCGATAACAGCGGAGCCTGGTTCGCGGGGGTATCGAGTTCGAGCAGATAGTCGCGCGTGACGGCCGATGCGTTTTCCGCGTTCTCGTCCTCGAGCAAGCCGCGCACGCCGGAATAGCTCCAGCAGACGTCGCCGGGGCCGATGTGCTTCTTGAAGTACCGGTTAATCGACTCGCACAGGTAAGTGGTCTCTTCGGGACTGATGGTCACCTTCGATGTATCGCCGTGATACTCCAGATCCGTCGTGCCGATCAGCG
The DNA here is from genome assembly GCF_964243625.1 of uncultured Caballeronia sp. Taxonomy (NCBI): domain Bacteria; kingdom Pseudomonadati; phylum Pseudomonadota; class Betaproteobacteria; order Burkholderiales; family Burkholderiaceae; genus Caballeronia; species uncultured Caballeronia sp. Next base: position 3,354 of record NZ_CAXTGZ010000328.1, on the reverse strand, counting down.
TGTAATCGTGCTCGTAGGGAATTGCGAAGATGATGCGCTTGTCCGGATTCTGGAAGATGTATGCGTGGTCATGTTCAAAGAGGCGGCGCGTGACGATATGGCTGCCCTTGACGAGGCGCACGGTATGGCGCGTGTGTGTGCCGCTGCCAAGCGACCCTTTGAGCAGTTCGCTGACCCACGGACCCGCCGCGTTTGCGATGGAACGCGCTTGCACGTCGAACGTCGCACCGTGGTCGTCCACGAGCGTGGCATGCCACACACCGTCGTTGCGCGCCGCGCTGACAAGCCGCGTGCGGGTCTTGATCACCGCGCCGTGTTCCTGCGCATCGACCGCGTTCAGCACGACCAGGCGCGCGTCGTCCACCCAACCATCGGAATACACAAAACCGCGCTTGATCGAATCGATGAGCGGCACGCCGGCGGGGTGTTTGCGCATGTCGATGCCTCTCGACCCCGGCAGCAACTGGCGCCGCGCGAGGTGATCGTAGAGGAACAGGCCGGCGCGGATCATCCAGGCCGGGCGCAGGTTGGGCATGTGCGGCATCACGAAACGCAGCGGCCAGATGATGTGGGGCGCGGCGCGCAGCAAGACTTCGCGTTCCTGCAACGCCTTGCGCACGAGCGAGTATTCGCCATATTCGAGATAACGCAGGCCGCCGTGAATGAGCTTGGTGCTCGATGACGACGTATGCGACGCCAGATCGTCCTTCTCGCACAACAGCACGCTCAAACCCCGGCCCGACGCGTCGCGTGCGATGCCCGTGCCATTGACCCCGCCGCCCACGACGAGCACATCGAAAAGATTATCTTGCATCGCTTATTCGCCTCATTTGCCTTCGCCGCGCTCCGGCAGAACATAAATGTTCGAATTCGAAATTTAACGAACAAAAACGAAAATGTAAAGTCGGCTGATCGGCTAACGCTTCGTTTTGGCGAATATTCTCGGTTTTCGGTCGTTTACCAGAGCAACAGGCCGTTTGGCCGAGTGGCGCGAAGGCGGCGTCAGACCGATACTGTGGAAAGTGAAAACCGGGAGTAAAGACAATGCGAAAGTTGCTGGTGGCAGGCGCGTTTGGGGCGCTGGTGCTGGGCGGATGTGTTTCGACGCCCGATATGTCGGGGTCGATGGGCGCGCCTTCCTTGAGTGCGCTGCAGTCCATGTGCGGTTCGACCGCCGTGGATTACGGCGCGGATGCGCAGAGCGTGTACTCAGCGTTATTCGATGCGTATGTGGCGCAGAAGCGCGGCAAGGTATCGAAGGATCAGTTCTGCGCGTTCCAGGCGGGGATCGCGGACCAGCATTCGGCGTTCGCGGCCAGCCGCACGACCGAAGCGCAAAGCGCATGGGCGACGTTCTTTGCCGATCAGCGGGCGCAAGCGCTCAGTTGGCGCGCCGCCGTCGATCCGACGTTGCGCGCGGGCTGAATGAACAAAGGCGGGTTAAACGAGGCGAGGATTACGAGTACCGCTTGATTGCCTTCATCGTGGAGTCGCCAGTAGCCGTGAGGCTCCAGAGCTGAAGTCCCGATGCGAGATTCTCCAGTTGCACGAGCTGACGCTCGAGGAGGGCGTCGAGTTCGTCGCGAACCATGTCCATCTGGTTGGGTGCTTCCTGTAGCAGGAGCAGCGTGGCAAATTCGTGCGGACTGAGCATCGTGTTCTCCATGACGCGTTAAGCGAGGCAGGAACTTCGAGCCGGCAGACCTATGGCGAAAAGCCGCTTCCTGAGCCTTGGAAGGCGGCGCTGCGTAGCCGGGATTTGATTGTATGCAAGCGCCGCTCGAGTGCCAAACGCTTGCGCAAAATAATGGGTTTGACTTTTGGGAGGCGCGAAAGCGGTTCGGCGGGAGCGGGAAAACGTAGAAATTACCTGAGGTTCGTGCCGCAGCGCACACATCGATTTCGGTTGCGCTCAACGAAACCTTACTCGGCGATGTACACCTGCGTGTTCGCAGCCGTGAGCGTTTCGGCCATTTCCGGCGGCGTGGGGGCATCGGTGAAAAGCGCGTCGATCTGGTTCAGATGACCGAGCCGGACAAGCGCCGGACGGCCAAATTTCGAGTGATCGGCGGCGAGGAAAACGGTGCGTGCGTGATTGATGATCGCTTCGGCCACGCGGACCTCGCGGGTATCGAAGTCGCGCAGTGTACCGTCCGGTTCAATACTCGACGCCCCGATGATCGCAAAATCCACCTTGAACTGACGGATGAAGTCGATGGCAAGCTCGCCCACAATGCCTTTGTCCCACGGACGGACAATGCCGCCGGTGATCAGCACTTCGCAATCGGGGTAGCCGCTCATCATGGCCGCCACGTTGAGGTTGTTCGTTATCACGTGCAAGCCGCGGTGCCGGTTCAGCGCCCGGGCAACTTCCTCGGTCGTGGTGCCGAGGTTGATGAAGAGCGAAGCCTGATCAGGAATATGCGATGCAACCAGCGCGGCGATGCGGCGCTTTTCATCGTGGAACATGCGCTGGCGCGCCGTGTACGAGACATTCTCCGAACTGGTCGGAAGGCTCGCGCCGCCGTGGTAACGGCGCAGCAGGTTCATGTCCGAGAGCCAGTTGACGTCGCGGCGAATGGTCTGTGGGGTGACGTCGAAATGTGTGGCCAGGTCCTCGACGGTCACGAAGCCATCGCGTTGCACCCAGTCGAGCAGCTCTTGCTGTCGTGCGTTCAAGGTGATGCGGGGATCTCGAGTCATGGCGTCCGTACGTGCGCTTCAATGTCGTGAGGTGGCCGTATTGTAAGGGATAGGCCGCATCGACTGGACGTTAAGGCCGTGCGGTGTAGACATCTGCACAAGCAAACTCCTTAGGATGGCAAGGTCGATCGATGAACGTCGATATCTCGCAGCTTCAGGTGTTACAACCGTCCCACCTGTCATCCGCAAACAGCAGTGTCATTGCGCTTTGGCGAAATCGACTTGTAAGCAAGACCAGGCCGCGCTGTTCGCGCACTGGCAACTTACTCCCATGACTCGGTATGATTTGTGCTGAATTAAACAGTATCCGGAACTGACCCATGGCTTGAGCGGTCTCTCTTCGTGCCTGCAGCTTCGCTATAACCCGGCTAATATGCAGGCTCAAAGAAGTCCTCAACCACATGAGAACGCCATGACTTCGTTGTTCGTGGCGTTGCCTGATTTTCGGCCGGTTTGGCTGACGGCGCGTTCAATACAGATTTGGGAGCGCGATATTTATGCACACTGAAAGTACCCATGTGATGCCTTGGCGGATCGAAGACATCGACCTGTCCCGGATCGACCGTCGCAAGGCGGCATCCAACGAACATCTGCTTTTGTTGCTATGTGCGGCCTCGTTCATCGAGAGCGGCACCGATCTCTACACGAGCA